>JACQPQ010000060.1 GCA_016207405.1 Gammaproteobacteria bacterium
CCACTTAACAGGAAACCGTTTTTCCTCACACGCGCTGCATTTCTCTTACACGCGAAGCATCCACTCCATCATCCATTCTTTTATTTTCGTATAAGGCGGGTAAAACAGGCAAGTAAGGCTCCAACGAGACTGATAAAAAACCGCTTTCTTTTTTGAAAAAGTTTCAAAGCCTTCCTTGCCGTGATAGTAGCCCATCCCACTCGCTCCCACTCCTCCAAACGGCAAATCATCTTGCGCAACATGCAAAACCGTATCATTCACCGTAACGCCACCTGAATGCGTATGCATCAATACATACTGAATGCGCTGTTTGTTTCTATCAAAATAATACAGCGCTAAAGGTCTAGGATGGTTTTGAATATACTGGATGACTTCTTCTACGTGTTGATAAGTGAGCACCGGTAAAATAGGGCCAAAAATTTCTTCCTGCATAAGACGCATGTCGTCGGTCACCCGAGTGACTAAAATAGGAGGGAGTTTAAAAGCCGCCTCAAAATCACCTGCGGCAAGAGGAACAATCTCTGCTCCATACCGCTTCGCTTCTTCCAATAGAGCTTGCAGTCTCAGAAAATGTTTTTCTGAGACGATTGCCGTATAGTCTTTTGTCGTACGAAGCGAAGGATATCGTTGCCCCACGAGACGCTTAGCAGACTCTATAAAGGCAGGCAAGAGCGCCTCTGGCACGAAGACAGTGTCTGGTGCCACACAGGTTTGCCCAGCATTCAATAATTTCCCAACCAAAATGCGCTCCACGGCCTGGTGAAGAGGGTAGTCTTCTCCGATAATGGCGGGAGACTTGCCCCCTAACTCTAAAGTCACAGGCGTGAGGTTCAGACTGGCTGTTTTCATTACCTCTAATCCAACACGCGTCGATCCTGTAAAAAGAAGATGGTCAAATGGGAGTGCCGCAAAAGCACTCCCGACTTCCGGCCCCCCTGTCACAACAGAAACCCACTCTTGAGGAAAACATTTTATCAGTAATTGCTCTAATACTTCCGCGGTATGCGGAGTATATTCAGATAACTTCAAGATCACGCGATTGCCTGCAGAAAGCCCTCCAACTAAAGGGCCTATGGCTAAATAAATGGGGTAATTCCAAGGCACTATAATGCCGACAACGCCTAATGGCTGATAGAGGACTTCTGCCCGCCCTGGAGCAAACCACCAGGCGACCTTCCTCTTTTCAGGCTTCATCCAACGAGCGAGATTTCGGCAGGTGTGGTGGATACTCTGAACACTGGGAAAGATTTCAAGCAATAAAGTCTCATGCGTGCTTCTGTGGCCAAAATCCAAAGAGACCGCTTTTGCTAAATCCTGCCGGAATGCATAAAGTTGCTTTTTAAGCTCCTGTAAGAGAGCAATCCGAGCTGGGTAACTTGGGAACGGCTCAGCATTGAAAGCTTGTTTTTGAATGTCAAAGGTGTCTTTAAGTGCGTTTGAAGCGTGCAATAGATTTTCTCCCTGCTAGTTCTCTTGCCGTTTGGCTATCAACCCCTCTTGCGAACAGCACTTTTTTTCTAACTGGGCACCACACTGATCCAACTGCTTTTGATAGACAAGTGCTCGTTGGTGTACGTTTTGAGCCGCTTGCATCAACCATGCCTTTTCTGAATAAGTCTTCTCTTGAAACCCCCTATGCCCTTCATGGTAAGCAAGATACTGATGATAAGCATCTTCTTTGGAAACCCCATTTTTTTGGACCGTTATCGCGTTGTACCACCCTATAAAATCAGCAACATCTTCAAATTTGTGACGACTAGCAGAAAGGCGATTCGTTTTTTCCTGATACCAACGCCAGGTTCCATCTAATACTTGAGCATACCCGTAAGCGCTGGAAGGACGCATAAGAGGAATAAGACCCAACATTCGGATCCGAGGCGGCCTAATATGTGGCCGAAATGCGGATTCTTGATAAATGATCGCTGCTTGGATGTAAATGGGGATCCCCCATTTAAGATAAGCTTCCCGCGCCCCTTTGTACCAATTGGGTTCTTCCAAAAAGAGCCCACAAATATCATGAGAAGAACGAGGCGGCGGCGTTGGCGGAGAAAAAGTAGCGCACCCTGCAAGCAAGAAAAGCACACTCAAACACCCAATCCTAAAATTCGGAATCCAAAATTCCAAATTCAAAATCTCCACTTGTTGGGTTTCGCGAACTTGCGTTCGCATTCCGAATTCGGTGGACCGCTCGCTCTCGCTCGCGCTTTGTCCACCCTACAACTGGATACCGCGGTCAAGCCGCGGTATGACGACGTTACTATTGATAAAACTGACTTCCCCAAACTTCTATCTGAAAACGCGTCCCTTGGTAACTTAAAATAGCCCCCTTTTCGGTTACTTTTTCTAATAATACTGCGGGAGCAACCTCTTCTCCTTCGTAAAGCAGTTTGTTTTTGATGATGACAGAACTCTTACCCGGACGTGTTGAATAAAGGTGTCCCATAAATTTAAATTCTGGAATACTTTCCTGAATAGATTCTGGTAAATCCAACAATCGAGGCAGAGAAACGGCTAAATCTTTGGGTGGAACATAAAGAGGCATTGTCGAAGAACTCGACTTTGGAATGACACGAATGGATGAATCTAAAGAAGGCGCTGGTGCCCGGTCTACAAACTCCGGAAGAGGAGGTTCTTCCTTTTCCATTTCAGACACCCCTTCTACATCATCTTCCTCTTCTTCCTCTATCGTTGCTTTTTCGTTCTTTTTTTCAGGCTTTTTGGAAAGCGAAGAAGCTTCTTGTGAGGAGGGATTTTCGGAAAGCGCTTTAGACGCTTCTAACTCAGCAAGAAGATCATAAGAGGAAAAGTCTTCTTGAACACGCCTTGCTTTTTCTTCCCCCTTTTTTGAATATGCAACTTGATTAAAGCTAAATCCTAAGAGACACAATAACAAAATCCATTTTACACAAGCCATAATACCTCCTGTTTATTATGTTGTTTTCTATCCACCCTCACCCGGCACTTCGTGCCGACCTCTCCCGCCAGCGGGAGAGGTAAACATCAGACTTAAAACGTATGCGTGACGTGTTTATCAGTAATGAGCGGGGAAGGAAAGTTTCGCCACTCCACTTTTTACTGCCGCGGCACAGACGGCTTTCGATACCTTAAACTTTAATCTTGGATCTAATGGAGTCGGAATAATATATTCCCTTCCAAAGGATAGACGATTCACCTCATAAGCGTCTAATACTTCTTGAGGAACAGGTTCTTTAGCAAGTTTGGACAAGGCATAAACGGCAGCTATTTTCATCTCATCGTTAATACACGTTGCTCGTACGTCCAATGCCCCCCTAAAAATATAAGGGAACCCTAAAACGTTATTCACTTGATTCGGGTAGTCTGACCGCCCCGTTGCAATGATAAGGTCCTCTCGCACAGAGCGTGCAAATTCTGGCTTCACTTCTGGATCGGGATTCGCGAGCGCAAAACAAATCGGACGCTCCGCCATGTCTTTCAACATATCCGCAGTCAAAATATTAGGACTGGAAAGGCCAATAAATACATCTGCACCTTTCATCGCATCCACAAGTGTCCTGTCTTTCGTATCCAATGCAAAACACGCTTTGTACGAATTTAAGTCTTTCCGCCCACTATGAATAATCCCCGTCCGGTCAATCATGACAATGTTTTGAACTCGCGCCCCCAATTTAACCAGCAACTTCATGGATGCAATACCGGCAGCCCCCGCGCCCACACAGACAATTTTAACGGAATCCAAAGGTTTTTCTTGAATTTCTAGAGCGTTAAAAAGCCCCGCTGCAATAATAATAGCCGTTCCATGTTGGTCATCATGAAAAACTGGAATATTTAACCGCTTGATCAACGCTTCCTCGATTTCAAAACACTCAGGCCCTTTAATATCCTCTAAACTAATCCCTCCAAAAGTGGGTGCAAGTCGGGCTACGGTGTCTATAAAGGCTTTCGGACTTTCTGAGTGAATCTCTAGGTCAAAAACATCAATGTCAGCAAACCGTTTAAATAAAACTGCCTTGCCTTCCATAACGGGTTTACTGGCTAATGGCCCCACATTCCCAAGCCCTAAAACGGCCGTTCCATCGCTAATCACAGCAACCAAATTCCCTTTACTCGTGTAGCGATAGACACTGTCTGGATCTTTCACAATCGAACGAACAGGCTCTGCAACCCCCGGTGAATACGCTAAAGCCAAATCTTTTTGTGTGCCCGTGGGTTTTGTTGAAACCATACCGATTTTCCCAGGCTTAGGAAATTCATGGTAAAAAAGAGCAGCTTGTTTAAGTTTTTCTTGCATAAGAAATTTTATTTTTTGATGGCGCGTTTACCTCTCGCTTTTTTTAAAGGAGGGGCTGGAATTGGCTCTGTTGGAAGGGCCGCATGAGGAGGGACCTTTTTTATTGCATATTTTTGTTTGAATTTATCTACTCTCCCCGCCGTATCCACTAATTTTTGTTTGCCTGTGTAAAAGGGATGGCAGGCAGAACAAATTTCGACATGGAGATCTTGCCCCAAGGTAGAGCCCGTTTTAAAGCTGTTTCCACAGCTACACTTCACTGTGATTTCAGTGTACGAAGGGTGAATATTTTCTTTCATAAGAAAACCTCTTGTCTTTAATTTCTGAAGGGCTCATACATTATCATACAACTTTCACTATTTACATTCCGCATTTTCAAAGGTTTCTTTACAAACTTCCAAATTCTGACTACACCTAGTATAGGGGGATTGAGGGTATGTCCGCAGCATCCAAAAAAAATTCGTCCATCCCATTACAGCGTTTGGTCCTCACGGAGAATGGCTTCGTATTTAATCCTACGAGTGGACAAACCTTTACGGTCAATGAAACAGGATTATTATTACTTCGCCTTTTCCAAGAGCAAAAAAGCATCCCTGCAATGGTTAGAAAAATTCGACAACTTTATGATGTCGAACCTCATCGCGCCAAACACGACATTTTGCAATTTACCCGTTTTGTTCAGGATACCATGCGATGAATAAAAAAATCACGGTCGCCATCACGGGCATGAATGCAATACCACACAATCCGGGGCCGGGGGTTGTGGTTGCTCGATGCATCCGAGAATCCCAGGCGTTCAAAGGGCGCATTATCGGATTAGCTTACGATGCCCTCGATCCAGGACTTTATCTTCCTCAATATTGTGATAACGCCTACCTTTTACCCTATCCCCTCTTCGGGGAACACGCCATGCTGAAACGCATTCAAGACATTCATCAGACAGAGAACATTGACATTCTCATTCCTTGCCTGGACTCAGAACTCCTCAGCATGGTACGAATTGAACCCGAACTCAAAGCCATCGGTATTCGGATGTTATTGCCCACCCAACCACAGGTGACGCTCCGAAACAAAGAAAACTTAGCTTCTCTGGCTAAACAAATAGACGTTCAAACTCCCACTGTACTTCCTATCACTCAGCTCTCTTTTTTTGATGCCTGTCTTCAGAAAGGCTGGACTTACCCGTTTGTCGTCAAAGGACTCTTCTACGACGCTTATACCGTCCACTCGGCGGAAGAAGGAAAAGCGGCTTTTCGAAAAATAGCAGGACAGTGGGGCCTTCCTATCTTAGTTCAAAAACATCTCACGGGAGAGGAAGTTAATTTAACAGCAATCGGAGATGGAAAAGGGCGCCTCATCGCTCCCGTGATGATGAAAAAGCGAGGCGTCACTGAAAAAGGCAAAGCATGGGCGGGAATTAGCATTCAAGATCCCTCTCTTTTGAAAATAGGCCGTCGTTTTGCTGCGGAAACCAAATGGAAAGGCCCCTTAGAACTGGAAATGATGTGTTGTAAAAACGTGTATTATCTCATCGAAATTAACCCCCGTTTTCCAGCCTGGATTTATCTTTCCGTTGGGGTTCATCGGAACCTGCCTTCCGCTCTCATAGACATCCTTATGGAAAGGGAACTTCCAAGATTTCCTGCCATGCAGTCTGGGATCTCTTTTATTCGGTATGCAGAAGAGACGATTGTTCCCCTCGCTACCTTTGAAGCGGTCGCAATTCACGGAGCACGAAATAGTCTAAGAAAAGCAGGATAAAAATAAGGAATGGAACCTTCTTCTCGCAACTGGCAAACTCCTAGCATCACCCAACATAAGTTAGGAGCCATGAATAAATATGGAGCACTTCGGGATAGCGCCTATGTGGAAGCGATGGATGGGGTGCGCATGGATACGCTTCTTAAGACGTATGGATCTCCTCTCTTTGTAATTTCAGAAAGGAAACTACGCGAAAATGTCAGAACGCTTTTGAGGGCCTTTCAAACACGATACCCTAAGGTCATCCATGCTTGGTCTTATAAAACCAATTATCTCAGTGTCGTCTGTAACATTTTGCACCAGGAAGGATCCTTTGCAGAAGTCGTCTCTGAATTTGAGTATGAAAAAGCGAGGCACTTGGGCGTCCCTGGGAAATATATCATTTTCAATGGCCCCAATAAAAAGCTGCCTATTCTACAAACTGCACTCCGAGAAGGCGCTAAAATTCATGTAGATCATTTTGATGAACTCTATCTCCTGGAAAATTTAACTCGTCACTCTAAAAAGCTAGTTCCTATTACGATTCGTTTAAATTTCAATACAGGGTATGGAGAACCTTGGAATCGATTTGGATTTAATTTGGAATCAGGCGAAGCCTATGAAGCGGCACGTCGCATTGCAAGCCACCCTAAACTTCGCCTAACCGGACTTCATAGTCACATCGGTACTTTTATGCTGGATACCCGAGCGTATGCAGCAGAAATTAAAATTTTATGCGATTTTATGGAAGCGGTAGAATCGCTCACCGGAACCTGGATAGAAAATTTAGATATTGGCGGAGGCTTTGCGTCTTGTAATGCCCTTCAGGGTATTTATCTTCCCCCTGAACAAGTCGTCCCTTCTTTTGACCAGTATGCAGAAACTATTTGCACAACATTACTAGAGGCCACTCAAAATCGGGAAGCACGAGGAAAACCCCGCCCAACCTTAACGCTTGAAACGGGACGCGCCATTGTCGATGATGCCGAAGTGTTACTCACCTCTGTGGTTGGAAATAAAAAACTACCGGATGGCCGAAGAGCTGTCGTACTGGATGCAGGCGTCAATCTCCTTTTTACCGCTTTTTGGTATCACCATGAAGTACGCCCCATCCGAGCTCTCGAAGGCATTCCAGAAGAAACGGTTCTTTACGGCCCATTGTGCATGAACATTGATGTCATGCGTTCTAGTGTGTTTCTCCCCCCCCTTTCGGCTGGAGACGCCTTACTCTTCTCCCCCGTGGGAGCATATAACAATACCCAATGGCTCCAATTTATTGGGTACAGACCTAACATTGTACTCATTCAAGAAACGGGAGAAGTGTCCGTCGTCAGAAAAGCGGAAGACTTGAATGTCATGATAGGACAGGAGGCGCTGCCTAAGAAACTCCAGAATTCGGGGTTTTAGGCGCATGCACACTCCGCACTTCTTAACTTCCCTTTTGAGTGGCTATGCCGCTATTTTATTTACGGAGCGCCCTATCGTAGGCCTTCTGTTCCTCTCTGCTACTTTTGGTTCTCCTTTTGTAGGCTTATCTGGGCTTTTGTGCGCGAGCGTTGCTCTCCTCACCACAGAATGCTTTCAGTTTTCTAACTTAAAAAACAATCAAGCGGTCTATAACGGGATCTTGCTGGGCCTGTCCTTGGGCGTTTCTTACACATTCAATATGCATCTTTTTATTTTGCTCTTGCTCGCGGGGTTTGGGGTTGCCTGGATCACAACCACCTTTGTTGATTTTTCCTGGCGGTTGAGTCATCTGCCAGTTTTAAGTCTACCCTTTGTTATCACCGCGTTTCCCATCCACTTTATTGCCAAACAGTATGCAACGAATGGCGTGGAACATCTCAGTCTTCCAGGAGATCATCTTTTCCCACTCGAAATTTTAAACACATTTTTTACAGCACTTGGCGCAACATTTTTTTCTCCACATCCCTTGATAGGGGTGGTGATCTTTGTAGGCATCGTATGGTCCTCTCGCTATCTGGCATTCCTGGCTGTCGCCGGTTTTTCAGTCGGGTTCATCGTATTCACTCACTTTGCACACTCTCCCCCTTCTTCTTTATTCAGCTGGACAGCCTTTAATTGCATTCTCACCAGTATGGCCCTCGGTGGTATTTTTACGATTCCAGAAAGAAGGAGTCTGGGAATGGCGCTCATGGGAGCGGCTCTGGCTGCCCTCATGATGGTAGCAATGAAAAATATTTTACTTAACTTAGGACCCTTAACCTTTGTTTTGCCTTTTCTTCTCAGTACTTTCTTTATTCTCATCGGCTTACAAAAAAGACTCTCCCCGATTCCTCCTTACCTCACTTTAGAACATCCCCAACTCCCGGAAGCCAGTTATAAACACTATCGGCTTGAAAAGGCGAGACAAACGCCACATCCGGAAAGTATCGCCCTCTCCCCCCCATTTTATGGCACTTGGCATATTTATCAGGGGTTTTATGGTCCTCACACCCATCAACCGCCCTGGCAGTATGCTTTAGACTTTTTTATCCTCAATGGGGAGAGGAGTTTTAAAAACCAAGGAACCGAACTGTTGGATTATTTTTGTTTTGGGCTTCCTGTGCTTTCGCCCTGTTCAGGGATCGTCCTGGAAGCGCAGGATCATTTGCCCGATAATATTCCAGGCGAAGCCAATTTACATAATCCTTGGGGTAACCATATCCTCATTAAACTCGAAGGAGGCCGGTATGTCCTTCTCGCCCACTTGAAACAAACCAGCATTCAAGTGGCTGCCGGAAAGCAGATCTATGTGGGGCAAATACTGGCTGCGTGTGGCAATTCTGGACGTTCTTTACAACCCCATCTTCATCTACAAGTTCAAACGTTGGCCGCCTTGGGAAGCGCCACCTTACCGTTTCACTTATCTGCCGTGGCGAGCCAAGCGGAAGAAGCACATGAGCCCTATTTTTACCCTGTCCTCTGCCCAAAAAAGGGCGCCTCTATTCAGACTATCCAGAAAAATTCTTCCATCGCAGCCTGCTTTCATTTCCCCGCAGGGCGCACTGTCCGCTTTCGATTCAAACAACCTGCAAAAGATTGGATAGAACGGCAACTTAAGGTAGAACTCACTCTCGACGGGCGATTTCGGTTAGTGAGCGATAAAGGCGCTCACTGTTTTTTTGAAGAAACCGAACACTTATGCCTGTTTCATAACACTTTGGGAGGCCGCGATCCCTTTTTAGATATTTTTATACTCAGCCTTTCTATGACACCTTATGCCGAATATGTCCCAACTTGGAAAGATCATCCCAGCGCCCTTCTTATTCCATTCTCTTTTTGGCAGCGAGCTCTCTTCATGCTCGTGCGCCCACTCGATCCAGGTTTAATGAGTCAATATCGCAGGGCCTGGAACGATGAAAACAAATGCTGGCATCAATTTGGAGAACACCGTCTAAAAATATTTTTAAATTGGCACGTCGTGTTTTACACCCATGTAGAATTTTACGACGACCCTCCTGTCATGCGACTCTCCGCACGCTGTGGTAAAAAATCCTGGACCTTAGAGCTCCTCGCTGTCGGGCAATTGGGAGATCTTGGGATCCCAAAGTGGGAGGGGGAAGTAAAGAACTGAAATGCCTCTACTCGAACTCGTAACTGCTCGCTTCCCCTTGTAAAATAAATTTTAGAAATCTGTAATCCCTCACTGACGGGTGGTGAACGGTGTGTTTTCTGCTGCATTTTGGAGCGTCCCCTTAGGCATAAAAACCCAAATCGCCACAAGGGGTAACAGCAAGGTTAGCAAACTCACCACAATCATAAGCTCCCCAAGTTCACTATAATCCGCTCTTATCATAATTTCCCCAGTTCCTTTTCGGACTTCACGTGTGACTATCCAGATTTGATTTAAATATTTACTCATTAACGTACCCGCTGAAAGGGCTAAATTCATAAAACTCGCCATCAATGCGAACCATGTTGCTGCATTGCCTTTTGGAGCATGAATGGCAATGAGTGCCAGTAATGGAATCATGGAAAGCTGTGCAAAGGGAGAAGAAAGAGCCGTATCGACGAATGCAATCGTCCTTGCTCCGAAGCCCAATACACGTTCTGTCCACAGATGAAGACCATAAAACATAAAAATGCTGGGTAACCCCACCAAAAAGGTAATAATCGTTAGCCATAGCAGCACGGTTCGAATGGGTTTCTCAGTTAAAAGCTTCGCTCCAAACCACATACCTAGAATAGCGAGTCCCGCCCCTATTTGACTTAAAGTTCCCAAAAAAGCCTTATCGAACTTCAGTTCATCTAAATACCACCATGTTAAGGAAGGGCCAACGGTTGGAGTGGCTCGATACATAAATATGACAATACCCGCACATAGAATGCTCCTCACCAAATCGCGAGGAAGTTCTGTGATCACACTTTTAGTAAGAAGAATGACAATGATCATGGACACCATAAAAATTACTTCTTGGCTGTATGCAAAAGAACTGGCAGCCATTGCAATAATAAAAAACCCATATAAAATGCCTCCTCCCAGCACACTCCAGTTAATAGGTTTTACGAGAGGCGCTTTAAGCTGAATCAATAATGAACCCGAAATAGATATAATCGGAATAAATAAAGTTAAAAGAAACATCGTTTGGTATGACAAAATCTGCGCCAGCCATCCACCTAAGCCTGCAACAAGAAAGAGCGCTACATTCATCGCTAGACGGCCCAGAAGCTGAACCATAGCGAGATCTTTCTGGATGTGTGCAGACGGGCGAGGAAGCATTTGCCCAGACACACATTCAGTACGGTCTACCACTTCAACCGTCATAGCATCTGCAACAACATCTTGCAAAACAAGCCCAGTCATGGTGAGCAAGCTGGCGATTAAATATAAACTTCTTTGAGAACCTAATGCCACAACAGCAGGCCACTCTCCTGCCATACCCGCGAGCAACAAGGAACCGCTCGCTATTAAAACCGCTGCTATAAAAATGTAACTTCGCCGCGCCGAATGAAAAAGGGGAAGGGAGTCCACCATTTGACCGAATACCATTTTGATGGTCCACGGTAAAGACACCCAAAATCCAATAACAAGGAGCGCTTCGGCGGATAAATCGAGATGTTCTTTCACCCATATACTTTCGGCAATTCCACTGAAAGTAGAAGCCCCATAGGCAAAATAAATCATCAGCAAAGGCAGGTATTTTAAGCGAAGGGAACGAATGGGAATGATTAAAGCTTCTTGGAAGGTTTTAATCATATCAATTCACTGAAAGACATCTAAATTCATGCTTGCTTACCGAACAAGCGCTTCTTTGAAATGCTTACGACAAAGAGAGAGATAGCGGTCGTTTCCCCCAATTTCAATTTGAGAACCTGCTTGGGTGGGATTCCCCTCTGTATCGAGCCTAACGACCATGGTAGCTTTGCGGCCACATTGGCACACGGTTTTAATTTCTTTGAGATTATCAGCCCACGCGAGTAAATAACGACTCCCTTCAAATAGCTCCCCTCTAAAGTCTGTTCTAAGGCCAAAAGCAAGCACGGGAATATCGTGTTGATCTGTAATTTCTGTCAGTTGATAAACTTGATCACGACTTAAAAATTGCGCTTCATCCACCAAAACGCAGTGTAATGGCGTCTCTTGTAAAAAATCTTCTGTTATTTTTAATACGTTATCGCGTTCTGAAAGTGCTTGGGCTTCTGCTTCTATCCCGATTCGAGATTTTATTGTTTTGGCACCCCCTCGATTATCTACAAGTGGCGCAAAAATAATGGTGTTCATCCCTCGTTCACGGTAGTTATAGTTCGACTGTAATAAGATCGTGGACTTACCGGCATTCATTGCCGAATAGTAAAAATAGAGCTTTGCCATGGCTGTGGATCCGACATTTCCTCCGCTTAAATTTTAATTGTCGGATTCTGCGCTTCGCTTGAATCCGACCTACATCTTATCCATTACCCCTTTCATCCAATTAATCAACCCCCCTGCTAACATAATATTAATTTGCCTTAAACTTAACCCATGCTCCACTTCTATTTTTTTACCGGTCGTTACATTATAAAGTGTTAACCGCTTCCCTTTTTGGATAAGTGTACGAACATTCTTGACCTGCAAGATGTCCTCAGTGTGAAGATCGTTCCATTTTTTTGGATCAATAAAAGTAAGCGGTAAAATTCCAAAGTTGATGAGATTCTGCCTGTGAATACGTGCAAAACTCTTGGCTATCACTGCCTTTAACCCCAAAAATCGAGGCGCCATGGCCGCGTGTTCACGACTTGAACCCTGACCATAATTTTCGCCCGCCACGATAAAAAAACCTTCTTTTTGATGCAGACGTGCCCGCTCGTAAAAGGTATCGTCCACTTGAATAAAAACGTACTCACTAATGACAGGAATATTACTTCTGAATGGTAAAACACGTTCGCCTGCCGGTAAAATTTCATCGGTAGAAATATTGCTTTTTAGTTTCAATAAAACCTTGCCATTAAAATTCTCTGCAATAGGTTTAAAATCTGGAAGAGGCTTAATATTGGGACCTTTTTCTAATACGTTTTTTTTGGCTTCATGAATGGGTTGAGGTGAAAATACAGTCTCTCGATTCGCACTCACTTTTTTAGGTTCTTTCCAAAATGAATATGGGATCCCAAGCGTTCTCGGATCGGTAATAACCCCCTTTAATGCAGAAGCCGCAGCCACCTCTGGGCTACACAAATAAACTGAATCCTCTAGAGTTCCCGAGCGCCCTGGAAAATTACGCGGTACGGTTCTTAAACTCCTCTGGTTTGTCGCGGGTGCTTGTCCCATTCCAATGCATCCATTACATCCCACTTGATGAAGACGAGCCCCCGCATGAACTAACTTAGCCAATATCCCCATGGAGATCATATCTTCCAATACTTGCCGAGAACCTGGATTGATATCGAAAGAAACACTATCGTGAACATGTTTACCATCCACAATATGTGCAGCTATTCCGAAATCTCGAAGTCCTGGATTAGCGGATGAGCCAATATAAGCCTGATAAATTTTTTGTCCCGCTATTTCTCGAACGGGGACTACTTTATCTGGGCTGCTAGGGCATGCAATGAGAGGCTCGAGTTTTGAAAGGTCAATTTCTTCATATTCATCGTACTTAGCATTTTTATCCGCAATGAGGGGTATCCAATCTTGTTCTCGTTTCTGCTGTTTTAAAAATCGCCGTGCAACGTCGTCAGAAGGGAAAAGACTGGCAGTTGCTCCAAGCTCTGCTCCCATATTGGCAATCACATGCCTATCCCACAGTGAACAGTGTTTTAAACCCGGCCCGTAGTATTCAATTATCTTCCCCACTCCTCCACTAACCGTATGCCGGCGCAACATTTCTAAAATCACATCCTTGGCACTCACCCACTGGGGCAATTGCCCAACTAAACGCACACCCAATATTTTGGGTACAGGTAAACTAAAAGGCTCTCCTGCCATTGCCAGAGCTACTTCTAAACCGCCAGCACCTATCGCTAACATGCCAAGTGCCCCCCCTGCACAGGTATGGCTATCTGAACCCAGTAATGTTTTTCCAGGGATCCCAAAATACTGCATGTGCACAGGATGGCTCACCCCATTACCCGGAGGACTATACCACACACCGAATTTCCGGCAGGCGCTCCTTAAAAATACGTGGTCATCTGCATTTTTAAAGTCAGTTTGTAATAAATTATGATCGACATACTGAACCGAAACTTCTGTTTTAACACGAGGGATCTCGAGTGCTTCAAATTCCAACATCACCACGGTTCCTGTCGCATCTTGCGCAAGGGTTTGGTCGATTTTAAGATACAATTCCCCACTAGAATTCCCATTTTTTGACTGGGTACTCCTATGGAGATCTATAATTTTTTGAGCAACATTTTTTTGCATGGTCGTGTAATCCCTATTTAAGCATCAAACTCGTCTTTCCTTTCCAAAACACCCTTTGGATCCTCATGAATAATCACTTCTGCATTCGCAAATGCTTCTCGAATTTTATCCTCAACCTCGACAGTGACTTGATGGGCTTCAGATAAACTTAAACACCCACTCATCTCTAGATGAAGTTGAATAAAACAAATAGGCCCGCCTTGCCGAGTCCGTAAATCATGCACCCCAAGAACAGATGGATGCCCCCCCGCAATTTTAAAAATTTTATCTCGCTCGAGTTCGGATAATTCTTTATCCATCAATATATTCAAACTCTGACTGGCAACTCTACTCGCTCCATACAAAAGATAAATTGCTATGCCGCCCCCCATAAGCGGATCTACCCATAACCACCCTGTAAAAGTATAGGCAATCAAAGAAAGAATGACACTCAAATTTAGAAAAATATCCCCTCGATAGTGTAATGAATCCCCTGCAATCGCAACAGAATGTGTTTCACGGATCACATGCTTTTGAAATGCAACTAAAACGAGTGTCAAAAGAGTAGCCACCACCATCACACCTGTGCCTACAAATTCCTGCTCTAGTCTTTGAGGTTCAAATAACCGATTAATAGATTCTAGAGACACAAAAAGCGCAGCCCCTATCACAAAAGCAGCTTGACTTAAACCCGCCAATGCTTCTGCCTTGCCATGACCGAAGCGATGTTCCTTGTCAGCAGGAACAATGGCATACCGAATCGCGAGCCAATTTAAAAATGAAGCAACGACATCAAATAAAGAATCGACGAGTGAGGATAATATACTGACCGAGCCAGTCAGTACCCAAGCCAATAGCTTTAGGAAAAGCAAGAGTGAAGACAACGCAATTGCCGCCCACACACCTGTTTTTAATAAAGTGCGTATTTTAGAAGATTGTTCGTTCATACTAAAATTTCTAGGATAACTTCTCGTGAGCATAATCATCCCCTACATCCCAGAGATCTCCAACATCATTTTATAAATTTTATAGTGGGCGCTTACAGTTACTATTTATAAATATATAATTGTTGTAATAATAGCACTTGTGGATAACGTGTATAACTTTAAAATAACGGAATAAACAAAAGGTTATTACTTTTTATTGCGTGCATAACCTCATGCATAAACTGTGCAAAACATGTGAACTATTTTGCTTGGGAGTGTTGTCCTCTTTTAAATGTTCGAAAAATGGGGTTTTATACACAGGAATGGAGCATACTTATACACAACTTATTCGTCATATCTCACTTATTCATATTTTACGTTAAAACAGGAATTAAACGTGCCGCACTCTGCTTGGCAAAAATGTCTTGAAAAACTGAGAGAAGAGCTTTCGAGCCAACAGTTGAATACTTGGCTCATTCCTTTACAAGTTGATTTTAAAGAAGGCGTCTATCGGCTTAGAGCACCCAATCGTTTTGTGATGGACTGGGTGAGGGAGCGATTTTTAAATCGCATCGAGGAACTCATTCGGAAATTTAGTGAAACCATAACACCTTCGCCAACCGTTGTATTAGAGGTGAGCTCGGAGGAGGCAGAAACTATTTCGCCAGACAGATCCTTCTATGATAAAAAAGTGAATATAGGGAGCGTATTTTCTGAGTCTCCGCGTCAGGCACATCCAATATACAAAAGTAGTCTGAACCGTTTGTTTAGTTTTGATACCTTTGTGGAGGGAAAATCCAATCAATTAGCCAAAGCAGCTGCTTTGCAAGTCTCTGAAAACCCTGGGATCGCTTACAATCCTCTGTTTATCTATGGCGGCGTTGGACTGGGGAAGACACATTTGATGCATGCGGTAGGCAATCTTATTTTAAAAAAACATTCAGAGCACTATCCAAGAGTCATTTATTTACATTCAGAGCGGTTTGTCGCAGATATGATAAAAGCATTACAAAACAATACGATAAGTGAGTTTAAGCGGTTTTATAGAGGTGTTAACGCTTTATTGATTGATGACATTCAGTTTTTTGCTGGAAAGGATCGCACACAAGAAGAATTTTTCCATACGTTTAATACATTATTGGAAGGAGATCAGCAGGTTATTCTAACTTGTGACCGATATCCAAAAGAAATCGGAGGTCTTGAAGAGCGTTTAAAGTCAAGGTTTGGTTGGGGGCTGACGGTGTCGATTGAACCGCCGGACTTAGAAACAAGAGTGGCCATACTCAAAAGTAAAGCGGTCCTTTCCAAACGTGAGCTATCGGATGAAGTAGCTTTTTTTATTGCAAAACGTATTTGCTCGAATGTAAGAGAATTAGAGGGCGCGTTAAAAAGAGTGATAGCACATGCCAATTTTACAGGGCAGTCTATTCATATTGAGCTTGTTCGAGAGGCGCTTAAAGATTTATTCGCGTTACAAGCTAAATTAGTTACGATAGAAAATATCCAAAAGACTGTCTCAGAATATTTTAATATTAAAATTTCTGATTTATTGTCTCAGAGAAGGAATCGCTCGATAACAAGACCCAGACAGCTGGCTATGGCGTTAGCTAAAGAGCTGACGAGTCATAGCTTACCTGAAATTGGAGAGGCTTTTGGTGGGAAAGATCACACAACCGTGTTGCATGCTTGTAGAAAGGTGAACGAGTTGAAGCGGAGTGAATCTAAAGTAGAAGAAAATTATAAAAATTTACTGAGAACGTTGTCGAGTTAAGCAATACCTCACCAAGACCAGCCTATATCCGTTAAAAATCATGCAACAGGCAGTTTTTATAAATAGGTGTTTAAAATTATGATATGGACCATCCGTAAAGAAGAACTTGCGAGCAAACTGCAGCTGATTGGAGGACTGATAGGAAGGAAACAAACCCTGCCTATTCTGTCGCATATTTTGTGGCAAGTCCATGGGGATCGGGTAAAAATAACCGCGGCGGACATGGAAATGGAGTTAACGACGGAGGTGGATCTGGAGGGTGGGGACAGGGAGGGCCAAACAACCTTCCCAGGGAAAAAATTTATGGATATTATTCGTTCAGCACCTGCGGAGAGTGTTATTCAGATTGATCTTCAAGGAGAGCGCGCTGAAATTCGGTATACTCAAAATCGATTTACACTCACCACGTTACCTGCGAATCAATTTCCAGTCATGCAATTGCGAGGAGAGTACCATGACCGACTTGTTCCGCAGGACAAGTTAAAATGGTTGATTGGGCGAACTCAATTTTCAATAGCAAAAGAAGAGGTTCGATACTATCTCAGCAGTCTATTGTTGGAGGTTAAAAATAATTGGCTTCGTACGACAAGTAGTGATAGCCATCGCTTGTCTTATGCGGAGTGTGTCTGTGATGGAGAAGGTTTTATTTATGAGGGAGAGGATCATATTTTATTGTCTAGAAGAGCGATTATGGAAATAGACCGCTTATTAACCCATTCTACTGAAAAAATAAGCCTTCGGACGACAAATGAAAATTTTTTCCAATTACAAACAGAGCATGCCATTTTTACAACGAAGCGGGTAGAAGGAAAAGTGCCACGGTACCAGAATGCGTTCTTGGATGAGGTGCGTGGGTGTATGACTGTGGAAAGAGAAGAATTTAAACAGGCTTTGGTTCGCGCAGCGATTGTGTCGTATTCGGACGAGAGTACAGTACAATTAAAAATAATACCGGGGAAGCTGGTGATTTTGGCGGGCGCGGGTGGGCAAGAGAATGCAGACATTGAGGTGCCTACGGATTACTCCGGAGAATCATTTGAGGTTGTTTTTAATGTGCTCTATCTTTTGGAGGCACTTTCAGTACTCGATAAACGGACTCTTCGCCTTTCATGGAGCGATCCTTCCGCAGGAATGATTATAGAAGAAGTTGGATCGGAAGCGTCGTGTTACTCTCGCCATATGATTATGTCGTTTTGTGAGTAGGTTTGATGGATACATTTGACCGTTCGCCCTGAGCTTGTCGAAGGGC
>JACQPQ010000064.1 GCA_016207405.1 Gammaproteobacteria bacterium
TATCGAAGCCTTTATTAAAGCCTACACTGAAAAGGCAAAACCCTTCAAATGGCGGAAACGTGAAGTGAAGGGATCTCAATTACGGAATACTATCGTTAATTTATGCAATTAAGCACTAGAACAAGAAAAGAACCCAGCTGTTCGGGTAGTTTTAGGGCATTTTGCCTTTGTGTGTATACATCCGTATATAGACGGCAACGGGCGCATAGGACGTTTTTTGATGAATGTGATGCTGGCTTCTGGCGGCTATCCATGGACAGTTATTCCAGTGGATAGACGGTGCGACTATATGGCTGCTCTCGAATCGGCTAGTGTTGCACAGGATATTAAACCATTTACTTTGTTTTTGGCTGAAATAGTCATGGCTCACTCGTCGACTCACCCCCATAACAATATTACCCATCCTCCTAAGGCCAAATAGGGGCCAAAAGGAATAGGAACATCACGGTCTATCTTCTTTAGAAAAATGAGCGTAAGGCCAACGATAGCCCCTATTGAAGAGGCAATCAGAATAACCCCTAACAAAGACTGCCATCCCAACCATGCCCCCAAGGCTGCCAATAGTTTAAAATCTCCATACCCCATCCCTTCCTTGTGGGTTATCCATTTAAAAATCCAGTAAAGACTCCATAAGCTCATATACCCCAGGCAAGCCCCTATAATGGCCTCTGTCGGCGTTACAAAACCCGGTCCACAATTGACCAATAGCCCTAACCATAAAAGAGGTATCGTTATGCTATCCGGTAACAATTGTTTTTCGAGATCAATCACAGCGAGCGCAATTAAACACCAGGTTAAAATCACCGCAAAAACAGCGTGAAGTGTTAGATTCAATTTCCAAACGACTATGAGTGCAAGAAATGCAGAAAGTAGTTCAACCCAAAGATAGCGAAAAGAAATTGGCCCCCTGCAGTGGGTACACTTGCCCTTCTGCCACAAGAAACTAATCACTGGAATGTTTTCTAAAGCCGTTAAGCTGTGGTGACAATGTGGGCAGTGAGAACTGGGCCATAGCAGATTAAAGGACTTCTTAAAAGCAATAAAAGGAAAAGAAGCCGATTGCAGGTTGATCCAATTTTGGCATTCACGCTGCCACTCGCGAAGGAGCATGAGGGGCAATCTGTAAATCACAACATTTAAAAAACTCCCCACTACGAGTCCAAAAAGAAGGGTGAAAGTCGCCGTAAGAGGGAGGTGAGTTTGGAGGAGCTCTAGCATATTCAAATGCTACCCTATAACGTGCCCAAGCTGAAAGATGGGTAAATAAAGCGCCACGACCAAAATGCCCACAAAAGCCCCTACAACCAATATTACAAGAGGCTCTAGAGACTCTGTTGCTTTTTCTATATCAGAAGTGATTTGTTCTTCATAACTATCAGAAACGGTATTCAGCATAAAATCGAGACGTCCACTTTCTTCTCCAATGGCTATCATTTGAACCATCCAGGGGGGAAATAAATTTTCGCTTCTCAAAGCATCCTGTAGCTTTTTCCCTTCTTTCAATTCCTCATGCAGAAACTTTAAAGCCCGTTCATACGGACGCCAGTGAAGAAGCCCCTTCATCCACGCTATCCCTTCTGTTATGGGAATTCCTGCTTTAAGCATCAAGGCGAGTGTACAGCAAAATCGTGCCAGAACATTTTTTGCAATCCAGCTTCCGATAAGCGGACACTTTAAAATGCGCTCATCTATCCATAAAGCCCATTTCTCTGAAAAGCGTTTCATGTTTTTCAAGAGGAAAAAGAACAGTAAGAGAAGACCTATTCCTTCCCCTATATGTCGTGTAAGAAATCTTGAAAGGCTTAAAACACTGCGCGTCATGAGGGGTAAGGGAGCACCCACATTCATAAAAAGCGCTTCAAAGCGAGGAAGAACAATGAGTAATGCTGCCACGCCTATCACAGAAGAAAGGATGAGGGTGAGCGTGGGATAAAACAATGCTTTATAAACCTTCTGTTTACCCGCAAGCTGTTTTTCTTGATGGGCGATAATAGTTTCCAAAATAACCTCTAAGGTTCCTGAATTTTCTCCCACGCGGACTAAACCACACAACAAAGGGTCAAAATACTGGGGGTGTTTTGAAAAAGCCTCTGATAAAGAAAACCCTCTTTCGAGATCGCCTTGAAGAGTTGCCAGAAGTTCAACCCTCTTATCGTGCCCAGATAATTTTTGCTGAATAATACCCAGTGCTTGCACAATGGGGATCTGCGCGTGGACGAGGGTCGCAAGCTGTCTCATAAAAGCCAATTTTCGCTTAGGCGAGAGGGCCTTATTCTTAGAAAAGAAAGATAACAATGTTTGAGATCTTAGGCTAAGAATTTCTATGTTGCGCCTTTCAAGCAGTGCCTTTGCAAGGGGTATACGGGTTGCTTTGAGCGTTCCGCGGACAAAAATGCCCGCCTGATCACGCCCCGTCCAATAAAAAGTTTTGGTTTTAAAAAAAAAAGTAAACATATTGGTGATTAGTGGTTGGTGGTTGGTGGTTAGTGCTCGAACACCCACCACTAATCACTAACCACTCACTCTAAAGTACCCGTTCAATCTCCTCTATCGTAGTGATGCCTTCTTTAACCTTCTTCCACCCTGCCTGCTTTAAAAAGAACCCGCTGTCTTTTTGAAACTCTGGGGATCTCGCCCGCGCATGAGCTCCGCGTTTAAGCAAGGTTTCCGTCATGGGCTGTGATAACGGGAGCACTTCAAAAATTCCCGTTCTACCTTTATATCCTTTTAAACAGGCCGCACAGCCTTTTGCCTGATAGAGCGCGAAGGGTTTTGGGGGATCATCACAAAAAGGAAGTTCACGCTCGGAAGCTGACAAGTGTAAAGGCTCTTTACACTCTGGGCAGAGCACGCGGACTAACCTCTGAGCAATCACACATGTCAATGCGTTGGCGATGACATAAGGCGGAACACCCATCTCGGATAAGCGTACCAGTACTTCACGGGCGGTATGGGTATGCAGCGTTGAAAATACTAGATGCCCGGTCAAGGCCGCTCGAAAAGCCATGGTGGCTGTTTCCAGATCTCGAATTTCTCCCACCATAATCACATCTGGATCTTGCCTTAAAAAGGCGCGTAGAGCCGTTGCAAATGTCAATCCAATCTTGGAATTCACAGAAACTTGATTAACCCCAGGCAAGGTAATTTCCACTGGATCTTCGATAGAGGATATGTTTTTTTCTGGATGATTTAAAAAAGACAAAATGGAGTACAACGTGACGGTCTTGCCACTGCCAGTTGGACCTGTTACTAAAATTAACCCTTGAGAACGCGTGATGGCTTTTTCGATAGTGTTTTTTTGTTTGGATTCAAGCCCTAAATATTCCATCCCTAGCGCTGGAATGGTTGCCTGAAGAATACGAATGACTATTTTTTCCCCATATACCGTGGGGCAACTGCTAATGCGTAAATCTTGGGTTGCTCGCGAGGATAATGAAAAAGTAATACGACCTTCTTGAGGAAGCCTGCGTTCTCCAATATCAAGCTCCGCCATAACCTTAATGCGCGCATTGATGCGGGCGCCCAGCGCAAGAGGAAAATGTTTAAACGGCTCTAATATTCCATCCACACGATAACGGATACGGTAGGAATGTTCAAAAGGTTCCAGGTGAATGTCTGAAACACGTTCTTTAATTGCTCGAGCAATGCACTCATTCACCAAATGGATAACGGTGGAATCTTCTGCAAAGGGGGTAACTGAAACCGACAGGGGCACAACCTACACCCCTTAGCACAAACCAAGATTTACACACGTACCACTCATTTCCCATAGAACAGGGGGTGTAAGATCAGATTGAATTTCCCAAATAAGCGTTGCTGCTCCAACTTCAGCGGTTCCGGAAGCAGTGATCTTCCCATTTTCGGTAACTAAACTTTCTAAATATCGATACGGTTTAGACTTGTCTGAAATCCCAATATTGATTGGGATCCCAAACGAGCCTCCTTTTAACTGGGCCACGTCTTTGACAGAACCCATCTGCAAAGCAATTTCTACAGCCGTTTTAACTGGCGTTGTTGCCAATACGACTTCCGAAAATTTTGCTTTCATTATGTAGGTTTTATAAGAAGGAATCGCAATGGCAGCCAAAATGCCCAGGATACCGACAACCACCATAAGCTCTATCAATGTAAACCCTTGACGGAACTTCAGCATTTTTTATTCCTCCTTTTTACAACGCGCACAAAAGCCATACAAAACCATCGCATGATCGGTAAGGGTGAAATGATATTTTTGTGCGACCAACTGTTGTCGAGCTTCAATTGTGCTATCAACGAATTCTTGGACACGGCTACACGCCACACACACCAGATGGTCATGGTGTGTCTCTTTGGCAAGCTCAAACACGGAATGCCCGCCTTCAAAATGATGACGAATGACGAGATCAGCTGCCTCAAATTGAGTTAGAACCCGATAAACGGTCGCCAATCCAATAGTCTCGTGGTGATCACATAACCGCTTGTAGACTTCCTCTGCTGTTAAATGTCCTTCCTTTGCGGTCTCTAAAATTTTTAAAATTTTAAGGCGGGGCGTCGTGACTTTAAGACCCGCATTTTTAATTTCATTTTTATTCACGGAAAAACGTATTTTCTCTAAGATGAGCGAAACACCATCGGAACTTTAATATCGGGATGCAAACTTTTGTGCACTGGACACGTGTGTGCGACTTTTTCTAACTCTATTCTCTCTTTGGGAGAAATGCCCTTTGGCAGCAGAACATCGACCTCTAAGCTTGCAATACGACGAGGGAGATCTTCACTCATCGTCTTTTTTACACTGACTTGTAATCCTTTTAAATCCAGAGCATGACGTTTGGCATAGAGGCCCATGATGGTTGCAACGCAAGTGCCAAGCGCTGTTGCAATGAGATCGGTTGGAGAAAAAGTTTCGCCCTTCCCTTGATTATCTTTAGGTGCATCGGTTTCTAGTTTTTTTTGAGAAGGGACGTGAATGGCGACACAGTGGAGCTCTCCTTGATATTCTACGTTAATTTCGACCACAAGCGTTCTCCTTTTGTTATTAACGAGGGCTTTCTTGGTGGGCCGTATAGGAATTGAACCTATGACACATGGGTTAAAAGCCCACTGCTCTACCGACTGAGCTAACGGCCCTTCTCTTGTGATGCCGCATTCACAACTACCCTGACTCCCAAGCATCATACCGGTTCGTTTAAAAATAACAAGAGAGAAACGATGGAATTAAAATCTGTTACGAAAGCGCACTCGGGATTTTGCAAAATCCATTTAAAGTCTCAGATATTTCAATAGCGATTTGTTGCCAGTAGCTTTGTGCCTCTCCAAACAAAGCATGCCGTGCCCCTGGAATAATCGTAATATTCGCCAAAGGGAATTTCTGCTGGATAAACTGACAGTTGTATCGCCAGTCGACCGTTTGGTCTTGGTTGCCTTGAATCATTTTAATGGGCGTTGGGTTAGAGCGGTAGGAATGTGCACGCTGGTACCAGCTCGAATAAGCCTCTACCCACTTCAAAGGAATCGTCTGCAACTGCAGGTGATCGGATTCTTTCACAAACCGCAACAACTCTTCATCATGCGTGCTTTTCTTAAATTCTCGACGAACTTCTTTTACAAGCCGAGACATTACCTTATATTTTAGGTGGATCAGAAACCACCCCTGCAAACGAATGAGCGGTGCAAGCAAAATAACCTTATCAAATACTGAAGACTGACCGTTCCTAAAAAGATAGTCTTCGGCTATCGCACCCCCCAGACTATGTCCGATAAGATGATAAGGTTTTGGCAAATGCGGGCGACAAATAGGGATGAACGTTTCCAAGGCATGACAGTATTCTTTAAAATCATCAATATATCCCCGTATGCCGTCTGAAAGGCCGTGTCCAACCGCATCGTAAGTGGCTACCACAAAATTTTGCTGTATTAAATACTGAATAAGGCGGCTTGCGCTCACCGCATGATCGGTGTATCCATGAAGGTAAAAAACGGTTCCTAGGGGAGGCGCTGGGTTAGCGGGCCAAAAAATATGCGCGGCCAATCGGTGCGCTCCAAAAGGGAAATATCCGATATGGCAACGGTTAACGGGGGTAAGAAGATTATAGTATTGGAGATACCCTAAGAGTGCGGGCGTTTGTTTAGGCAGAATACCGAAATCTAAACTGGGAAGTTCCTCTTTGAGGGTTTGTAATAGCTGGACCATCTTTTCCATAATGCGATCTCATCTATCACTCAAGAATCCTTTACGCGAAAACCGTATTTTTTTTTCACGCGCTGTTTTCGCATCTTCTCTATTACTCAGTATAGTTGGCGTCCTTTTTATTCGCTTGGCGTTCTTACAGCTCTACCATTATCAGCACTATGCCCTGTTATCCGAAAAAAATCGGATTGAGGTTGTGCCACTAGAAGCTCCTCGTGGGAGGGTGGTTGACCGGAATGGGGTTGTGGTGGCAGAAAATAGATTGGCATTCAGTTTGGAAGTGATTCCAGAACGCACCCAAGCGCTCAATGCCACTCTGCACGGCTTAACAAGTTTATTGAATTTAAAAGAATCCGAGGTCGCTCTCTTTAACAAGCGACTCAAACAAGCTTCTCCCTTTGAGCCACTCTCCATTAAGAACCACCTGACGGAACAAGAAATGGCTCTTTTTGCCGAACGCCGATATCAATTTCCAGGGGTGGCCTTAAAAGCTAACCTTGAACGCTATTACCCCCTTGAATACGCAATGGCTCACGTGCTCGGATATGTTGGTCCCCCTACGCGAGAGGAGCAAAAAAAATTAAACTTGCCACAGGCAAGACCTTATTACCGCCTTGGTAAGGAGGGGGTTGAACGATCCTACGAAGCGCTCCTTCAAGGGATAGGCGGACAACTTCAAGTGGAAATGAATGCCGAAGGGCGCCCTGTCCGTTATTTAAAGCGTATTTCTCCTATTTCAGGCAAATCCATTCGCCTCACCATTGACAGTCGCTTACAATTAGCAGCCGCACAAGCCATGGAAAACAAAAAGGGGGCAGTGGTTGCCATCAATCCAGAAAAAGGAGAAGTGCTTGCACTGGCCAGTTTCCCACCTTTTGACCCTAACGCATTCGTAAAAGGGTTTGCGGAGGAAACCTATTGGGCGCTCCAAAGCGACAGCAGACGGCCTCTCTTTAATCGCCCCCTCCAGGGGCGTTATCCACCGGGCTCTACGATAAAACCTTTTATGGCGCTCGCTGGACTAGAGTTTGCAGCCATTCGTCCCGAAGACACCATTCGAGATCCAGGATTTTTTTCGCTGCCTCACGCTTCCCGTCTCTATCGAGACTGGAAAAAAGAAGGGCATGGCGTTGTAGATCTTGAAAAAGCGATTGTCGAATCCTGTGATACTTATTTTTATAACCTTGCTCAAATTTTAGGTATTGACCGAATGTCCACTTTTCTAAAACAGTTTGGATTTGGGGAGGAGACTCATATTGATCTCCTTCAAGAATATAAAGGCACCCTGCCTTCACGAGAATGGAAATGGAAAGCAAAACAAGAGATCTGGTTTCCAGGGGAAACAATTATTACAGGCATTGGTCAAGGCGCCTTTTTGGTGACTCCTTTGCAACTTGCAACTGCAACTGCCTTCCTTGCGAATGGAGGAGAGGAGATCCACCCTTATGTCGTAACCCCCCCTGCTCACAATAAAACAGCCAAAATCGCCTTGTCTCCCACTGCTTTAGCCTTCGTGCAGAAAGCGATGGAAAACACCGTTCATACCGCACATGGAACGGCTTGGCGCCTAGGCGTTAACGCTCATTATCGAATGGCTGGGAAAACAGGAACGGCCCAAGTTTTTGGTATTCCACAACACCAAAATTATTCATCCAAAAATGTACCTCTTCACTTGCGAGATCATGCGCTCTTTATCAGCTTTGCCCCTATTCCCAATCCTAAAATCGTGGTCGTGGTTATCGTTGAAAATGGGGGAGGCGGGACAGCATTACCCATTGCAAAAGCAGTGTTAGACCAATATCTCGTCGGATAACCTTATGAGTAATCTTTCACTAATGGGCGGTTCGCTGTATATTTTCCGCTGCCTGCTGCTCGCTTTTTGTCCCTGCGCTCCTAGAATTTTTCCGGTCGCACACATTCGGCATCCTGCCTCATGTGTGCTAAAAATGCATCCTGCATTTTTTCCGGAAAAATTCTACGTCGCTCGGGACGCTCGCAAAGGCAGCGGAAAATACACAGCAAACCACCCTTCCAACCATTTCAGTGAGGCATTACCTTTATGAGAAGTCTACCCTACCGTTTTCGCTCCCACCTAGATAGCCTTTTGAGTATCTATCTTTCCATTTTGCTTATCTTAGGACTTACGATTCTAACGAGTGCGAGTCAGCAAAACTGGGATTTTATAAGGCGACAGATTTTGAATATTGTATTAGGCGTCTTCTTCATGGTTTCCGCTGCGCAGTTCCCCCCTCGATTTTATAATCGTTTTGCACCCCTTATTTTTGGGGTGAGTTGTGGCCTGTTACTTTTAGTGATGGGGATAGGAGATGTTGGAAAAGGCGCACAACGATGGTTAGAAATTTCTTTCCTTCGATTTCAGCCTACAGAGCTTGTAAAAATAACAGTCCCTCTCATGATCGCTTGGTATCTTAATCATAAACCCTTGCCTCCTAGCCCTAAGGACGTGATGGTTATTTTCGTCTCGTTGTTGATGATGACGGCATTGGTCGTTAAGCAACCCGATCTCGGCTCTGCGATTATGATCATGAGCGTAGGAATAGCAGCTTTATTTCTTTCGGGTATCCGCTGGAAGTTTTTTGTGGGAGGTGGTATGGGCGCTTTAGCTTCTTTTCCTCTTCTTTGGATGTTCATGCATGACTATCAAAAAAAACGGGTGCTGACTTTTTTGAATCCAAATACAGATCCTCTAGGTAGTGGATGGAATATTATTCAGTCTAAAATTGCGATAGGTTCAGGAGGAGTTTTTGGCAAAGGCTGGTTGAATGGAACCCAATCCCATTTAGGTTTTTTGCCAGAGCGTTCCACAGATTTTATCTTCGCAGTCTTAAGTGAAGAATTTGGCTTGGTGGGGGTTGCTACCCTCCTTGTTTTATACAGCCTGATTATTCTGAGAGGTTTTCAAATTGCCATCCAGGCGCAAGATACTTTTTCAAGACTCTTTGCGGGAAGTTTTACAATGGCGTTCGCCCTATATGTCATCATCAATATTGGGATGGTGTCCGGCTTATTACCCGTTGTAGGGTTGCCCCTTCCTTTTTTAAGCTATGGGGGCACTGCCCTCGTGACGCTCATGACCGGCTTTGGGATCTTGATGTCGATAGCGAGCCATAGACGCATCCTGGCGATGTGAGGAAAATTGATTATCTTTGGGTGGCAAAAACAAATCCCCCTTTTGCCCACAGGCGGATAAAAAGACACAAGCGGCGAAGAATGCAAGAACGGCCATATAAAGTTTGTGATGATTTAAACGTTTTTTGAGTGGCGCCATTAGAAACTCCTTAAAATATTCTCTTCAAATTGGTCTTTTGTCAGCGAGGCGAGAAGCGCATCCCACCATGAGATTTGAATAGGATACCAAAACATGGACTATACTTTGAACAGGCAGGGTGATTTTTAATAAAAAAAGACTATGACTCTTCTTCTACCACATAAAAATGTTCTTCTGATTGCCATTGTTATCTTTTTCGGGTTAATGGGTGCAACCACGCCTCCTATAAAACAATTGCTTCCCGCCAGCGTTCCTTGTGAACAAACACTCACCTTAGCATATGACAGATTCCCTCCCTATCAATTTATTACGTTTTATGGAGAACTGACAGGACTCGATATTGAACTTGTCAAAAATATTCTAGGGCATGCCAAGTACTGCATGGATTACATTCAATTGACTAGCTTTGAGAAAACGCTAGAGAATATCAAAATGGGTACTGCGCATATCGCTCTTGGAATGTCAAAAGTAGCACAGCGTGAAGAATTCTCACTTTTTACAGTGCCCTATCGAACAGAGGATGTAGGACTATTCCTAAAAGGCGCTGAAAATTTACAAAAATATCAGGATAAATCACTGGAACAGCTTTTAAAAGAAGGTTTTAAAGTGGGGACCATTCGAGGCCAATATTACGGAAAGCAGTTTGATGAGCTAAAAGAGCTGTACAAAAAACAAATATTTGAAGTCGAAAGTTACTTCGACCTTATCCGTCTCCTTATAACGGGGGAAGCGGATGGTGTTATGAATGATCCCATCGCTATGTGGGCAGAGCTCAGCACTCAGTTGACTGAACAAGAACTTTCTACTATTTTTATGCACCCCATTCTCGTCAATAAAGAGGACGACCGGAATATTTACATTATAGTGAGCAAGAACGCCCCAGATGCACCAAAAATTGTAGCCGCCTTGAATAAAGGAATAAGGGAACTCATCGAAACGGGGGAACATACCAAAATAATGCAAAAATACTTCAAGAACTACAAACCCATCCCAGAATTTTCACCCACCCCGAAATGATGAACTGCATCGACCAAAAAACGAACACGTTCCGGATCCACAGTGGGTGGAATTCCATGTCCCAAATTAAAGATATATCCGGGTGCTGGGCCAAACGCATCGAGTACCTTTTGAACTTCCGTTTTTACGCACGCCTCTTTGCAATAGAGAACCGCTGGATCTAAGTTTCCTTGAAGCGCGACCTTTTCTCCTACTATTTGCCGTGCCCAAGAGGGATCAACCATCCAGTCTAGCCCAATCGCATTCCATCCCATCTTAGCCAGTGCTGCTAAATGATCTCCACACCCTTTAGCATAAATAATGTTTGGGATTTTCCTACGCAATTCCTCTCGCTTTAATTTAGAAAGCACTTGTCGCAAAGGTTCCGCGGTTGCTCGCTCATAATCTGAATTTGCTAAAATCCCCCCCCATGTGTCAAAAACCATCACGACATCAACCCCTGCAGTGATTTGGGCATTTAGGTAATCGGCCACCGCTTGCGATAAACAGGTTATTAAAAGTTCAAATTCTAAAGGCGCTTCCCACATCAAACGCTTAATTTGAGTAAACGTTTTGCTCCCTTTTCCTTCTAGCATGTAACAGGCCAGTGTCCAGGGACTCCCTGAAAATCCTATAAGCGGAATCGTACCTCCTAGCTCCCGTTTAACTGTTTTAATGGCATCACAAACATATCTTAAAGAAGTTTCTGGGTGAGGAGGCGCAAGGGCGCGAATGTCTGCGAGCGTTTTTAAAGGCCGTTTGAAATAGGGTCCTTGCCCTTCTTCAAAACACAGTTCAAGGCCCATCGCATCTGGGATCGTTAAAATATCTGAAAAGATAATCGCAGCATCTAAGTCAAATCTCCGAATCGGTTGAAGCGTAAGCTCCGAGGCTAAATCAGGAGTTTTGCACAGCATTAAAAAACTGCCTGCTTTCTCTCGCAAAGTGCGATATTCCGGTAAATAACGGCCTGCTTGGCGCATAATCCATACCGGCGTTTTATCGACGCTCTGGCAGAACAAAGCCCGTATTAAACGGCTGGAAGAGATCTCTTCACCCACGCCAACACTCCCCTCGTTTTTCCCCTGTCTGTGTTAATGAGATCTCCGCACAAACTTTATCAAGTTTTTCCACTTCTGGATTCGCCGTAGCAGATAACTGATAAGCATCTGCAGTCGGATAAGAAATGGAAAGCATATACCACCCCTGTGGAGTGCTTTCTTTTGGATAAACATCCGTTACCTTTAATTGTGTGTATTCAGAAGCTGAAAGCACCGCTCGTTGAATTTCCATTTCTGCTGCCATTTCTAACAGGGCTGTCTGGGCTTCCAAACGATGTATTTTGATAATGTGGTGTTGATAAGATCCATAACCGATAGAACTGATAATAACGATAATGACACACACAATCATTAACTCTATTAAAGTAAATCCTAACTGAACTCCGAAATTGTTAAGAGGTTCTTTGGGAAGTGTTTTCTCCGACTGTGCGAGCATGTCCTTAAGCGACGTAGAATTTTTCAGGTAAAAATACTTCCCAAAGAACCTCAAGATACTCAAATTTTTTTGAGGTGGCATATAATAAGTAATCCCTTTAGTCATCATGTACAGTACTCCAAGCGACACGCTTTCCCTTTCCACCCACAACTTTGAAATGACTACGAAGAACTTGGCTCGAGGCGAGATCTCTTCCCATACCCATAGCAGTTAACCGAAAGTAATCTGGATGTGGCACTTCCGAAGATCTTCCTAAATATTCTACAAAAAATCGAGACGCCTTATTTTTTTCCTGACAACTATTTTCACGGGTCCACTGGAGCGCGTTTCCCAAAAGGAAAAGTCCCTTATCTCTCGGTAACCGTGTTCTCGCGCTTTTTAAGGGTAGCGTGAGATCATAGAAACAGCGCTCCGCTTTAAGAGATGAGAACCCGCTCTCATTATAAAGCTCGGCAATTATCCAGTTCTCTCCCTCCTCTAGTCCATTTTCTGCTTGATAAAAGGCAACCAGCTGCTCTCCTGTCTGTGCGGCCACTTTAAGATCGAGGATCCGCCTATCAAAGCCACTGACGGCTAAAATTGAAATGGCCATTAAGAATAGGAGCGAAACTAAAAGGATAGCACCTGTCAAATGCGGAATGCGGAGTGTGGAATGCGGAATAAAAAAAATTTCTTTCACTCTGAGAGCGCTGTCTCCACTTTTGGCTTTTCTTTGAGCTCTGGAGAAGGACGAGGATGCACCTTGTTAGAAGGAGTCGTTTCTTCCTTGGGCGTTTTATCGATAAAATCCTCTAAGCGCTTTCGCATGAGATCGGCTGAATACCCTGGAATAACATAGGCATAAGATTCCAATCGTGTTTTAAACTGGTCTAAAGTATCTGCCGTTGCGGGATTGTCCGCCTCTGCCAAAGAAGCTTTTGCATCTTTGCCATCTTTTAGAATGGTAGGCTCTGTAAAAGCCTGAAGCGCCAAAATATTTTTATCTTTAACTTTAGCCAGTTTACCTTGAACCACAAGCCCATCAAATAATTGGTAGGTGACTTGCGTCACTGCAGTTTGACGTTTCCAGTCGACAGCCTCCTTAGGCAAAATATCCTCTAAATAAAGATGAGACAACCCACTTGCCAGGATATCCACTCCTCCTTCCGAAGACAGTTTTATTTTTTTAGAGAGATCAGCTACCACAAAATGAGGTTCTTTAAGGCTCTCCTTGAACACTATGAATGGCTTTCCTTTTGGAGGCGTCAGGTTCACTTTTTGAATACTATCGGGTCTGATATGGATCACTTCTTTATCGAGCCATGCGTGAACGAGAGCAGGCGCGGCCAGTTCACCGCTCGCCAACCAACTTTTTTCCTCATTGGGTTTCCGCACATGGGTGCCACCATTGGCTCCCATACGATATTCTCCTACCAATAAAGAAACAAAGACAGTTCCCCCTGGCCCCAAGATTTCTAACTGCACCCCCTTATCCAATTCTTTTTCGTTCTCAAGACTCATCACACCCAGTTGCGCATAATTTTCTGCTTGTTCAGTTTTGGCTTCTAAAAAGCGCGCTTCGGAAAGCGCAAGGAGAAGACGGTTAATTTTTTTGACGTCTGCTGGATAATGATGCTTTTCTTGCACCACCCAATGGTCTTCGTTTTTTACTAAGGTAACCTTTGGCACACCCAGCTTCTTAAAAATTTTAAGCGTGGTGACTTCAGCCAATTTATCTTTCAACTCTGGGAAGAGAAGTGGGAGGTTAGAGAGCTCTTCTTGGTCTTTCACTCGCCCCTTTCCCTGAAAGAAGGCTATTCCTGCCAAAACGGAGGTCAATACGACTAGGATAATGAAGTGTTTTTTACACATGATAAAGGTTTTCCCCCTTGCCATATTTTTTGTAATCGTCGAGTTCGAACAAAGCGCATCAAGAAAGCAAAGATGAGAATCAGGATCGGTACGATACTCATATTGAGCACTTTGAGCACGCTTGCCAAATGTTCAATATCTTTGTTCAAGGCATGTTGCACTTCACGTAATTCCTTTCTGATTTTAGTTTTTTCCGCACGGAACGTTAACAAAGCTTGTTTTTGTTCTTCACTTAATACCAAATGAGTACTCGCTTCACGATTTTTTTGAAGCTCGAGTAGTTTTGCTTCCGTTTCCTTCAGTTTTGTTTTGAGTTCTTCTTCTTTAGTTCTAAACTTTTCTTCAGCTACGCCTTGTAAGGCTAGCACGCGCTCAAAAGGGCGTGTGTAAGTCCCACGGCTTCGAAGGTTGATGAGATCATTACTCCCAGAAAGCACATCGACTGCATTAACGACAAAATCTCCATTGTGCGCGATAAAAGACGGGATGCGATACCCTAAGAAGTTCTGAACCCTAACCCACAAATAGTCTGCAAGCATGTCTGTATCGGCGACCACAATAATATTGGCAGGTTCTTGGGATTCCATAATATGAGGAAGAAGCGGGTTCTTTTTTGCAAGGGCTTCCCCCGAAAATGCACTTTTTACCTTACCATGCAAACGTACAGCAATGGTATAAGACTGCTGGGTGGATTCAAATCCATCAAGCAAGGTTCCCGGATCTGATTTTGAAAGCTCTACCTTTTCTGGTTTTATCAGCATACTTTCTTGGCTAGAAGAAATAAGCGGAATAAATTCCAGTGAAGAACCTTCTAACTTCTCCAGAACCCCCGCAGACTGAACATGAATATTACTCAAGGGTTGCGTAATGGGTTGACTTGCATTGAGTGAAGTTCTCCGCAAAGAAAGTACCGTAAGATGCCTTATGGGCTTACTTTCAGGGGAAGTCCTGACCGTCAAAGCGCTTATACTATCTGCAAGCACTTGTTCCGGGACTAACCGAATACCCCAGGCTTTAAATAGAGGTTCCATGGACGAAGTTTTATTTGCAGTGGGTTCGTACACAATAGACCCAAAGCCTGAACTTGCATTTTCTGCAAGGGGATCTACAAAGGCGAGAAGCTTCCCCCCTCGAAGAACATACTGGTCAATCGCATACAGGGTTTCTTGAGATAGATTGCGAGGATGAACCACCATCAGTACGCTGATTTCAGGTTCAATTTGCGTCGCCTCTGAAGAAATCTCCCGAACGTCAAATAACGTTTTTAACTGCTCCATGACAAACAGAGGATCGGTGGGTTGTTGAGTCAAGGGGTTAGCCCCACCTTGTAAAGGAATAGTGCTTAAAACCCCTAACACCTTTTTATGAGGTTGACTTAAGTTATAAATCAGTTTGCTGACTTCATATTCTAAAAAGAGCTCTTTATCGGGTTGAAAAAATGGAATGGTTTCTGTCCCTCCCACCGCATTTCTGGCGGCTAAACCAAAATAGATAGCGGTTCCAGATTCATTCACCGGGATTGCCTGCAGCCCAAACTCTGAAGCTTTATCTTCCGCCTCAGAGAAAGGTTCTGGATCAATACGTTCTAATATCAGTTTCCCCTTGGATTCTCGACTCAACGTTGCTAAAAATTCTAAAACACGGTCTGCATAATTTCGAATGGCAGGAAAATTCTGAGAGGCTGTGTTGGAATAGAAAAAATAAAGTTTTAAGGGCTCGTCGATAGACTTGAGGATATTTTTGCTCCCTTCCGACAGGGTATACAATTTATGTTCCGTTAAATCCCAGCGCATATTGGGCAACTGATTATGAACCAGCACAAACAGAACAAAAAAAACGGCCAACAACAAAAGGCCCGCTATTGAAATGAGTTTTCGGTTCATCCTATATCTCCCTTAAGAATGTGCAGGAAATAACTTGGACATTTTGGTTCAGGAAACATTTTGAGTAGGGTGCGCTTGCGCACCGATCGGAAAAGACGGTTTCGACTAGTGGGGTGCGTAAACGCACCCTACATAAAATGTCCAAGTTATTTCCTGCACGTTCCTTCAATCTAATCTGCTTTTTTCCACTCGATGACAATTGAGTTGGCGATGAGCCAAACTGTGATAAAAACTCCAAAATAAAGCACATCGCGCAAGCCAATCACTCCCCGGCTCATGGCATCAAAGTGACTTAAAAAACTAAAAGACTGGATAGTATCCACCAATAGTTGAGGAAATACTCCCTGGAAAAACCCAAGGACTATCGGAAAGCCACTTAACATAAAAGCAAAACAAACCACCACTCCAACAATAAACGCGATGACCTGATTACGTGTAAACGCAGAAATACACGATCCTATCGCCAAATAGCCCCCAGCCATCCCCCAACTTCCAAGGTAACTCGCCAAAATAGCACCATTATCCGGCGTTCCCAGGATGTTAACGGTTATCCATAATGGAAAGGTTAAAAATAGAGCAACCCCTATAAAACTCCAGGCCGCCAAAAATTTGCCCAACACGGCCTGCCACAGATCGATGGGCAAAGTGAGCAATAATTCTATGCTGCCGCTTTTTCGTTCTTCTGCCCATAATCGCATGGCCACCGCCGGAACTAAAAATAAATAGAGCCAGGGATGAAATACAAAAAATGACTGGAGATCGGCTTGTCCACGCTCGAAAAAATTCCCTGCATAAAATGTCAACGTAGCGGACAACATTAAAAAAACGACGATAAATACATACGCAATAGGCGTTGAAAAGTAGTTGGTAAACTCGCGTTTAAAAATAAGCCAGGTATGGTTCATGCTCTATCTCCTACGGTCATGGACCGAAATACTTCATCCAGCCTGCCTTTCTCGATGTAACACGCCTCAACAGGCAAGGCTTGTTTTTGAATCAGTGATTGAATCTCTAAAAAGATGGGTTGTTTTGAGCGAGAGAGCACCGTATAGTGCTTTCCCTCTTTATCCACTTCAACCCCACCAATCGTATTAAGCTCTTTCAACTGGGCAGTGAGATCACAGGCTTTCGTTAACTTCAAGGTCACCGCATTATAATACCGTGAGCGTGCCATCAAAGCTTTTGGCGTACAATCCACTATCACTTTACCTTTATCGATCACAATCGTTCGTGTGCACACCGCCGCGACCTCTTCCAGAATATGCGTCGATACAATGATAATCTTGTCTTTGGCCATGTGCTTAATCAGCTCCCTCACTTCATGCTTCTGATTTGGATCAAGACCATCGGTCGGTTCGTCCAAAATAAGTACACTCGGATCATGAATAATCGCCTGTGCAAGCCCCACACGGCGTTTATACCCTTTCGATAGCGTTTCTATTGATTGCGGCAAGACATGTTCTAAATGCAGACTGACAATAACAAATTCTAAACGATCCTTTTTTTTCTGCCCAGAAAGCGCACGAATACCTGCAATAAAATTTAGAAATTCCAGGACAGTCATATCTCCATAAGAAGGCGAACCTTCTGGGAGATAACCGATCTGCTGCTTCGCTAAAATAGGAGCTTCCAATAGGTCATGCCAGCAAATAAAAATGCGGCCTTCTGACGGAGTTAAAAAGCCCGTGATGAGTTTCATGGTTGTTGACTTGCCTGCACCATTCGGCCCTAAAAATCCGAGGACTTCCCCGACATCCATTTTAAAACTGACGTCACCGACTGCGCACAAGCGGCCAAAATAACGTGTCAGATGTTGGACTTCTATCATCATGGTTTTCCTTTCTCCTCCTAGAGCAGTATTTTTTAATTATTAACCAATCTCCATTATGCGGAACGAACTTGCTCCTTTTGAATTTGTTCAAATAGCTCCGGCCTCACAACTTTGATGTCAGCACATGTTTTTATACCGCTCTTTCAAAATCTACGCAATGATTTTTTACAACCATTCAGCACATTTAAAAAACCAGGAACTGTCATCCCGGGCAAGCGCCTTTTCATAATGCAAGCTTCAGAGAAAATCTTGCAAGGCGCGCGACCCGGGATCTACCGTCTTAAAAGTCAAGTTTGAAAAACGATATTTTCTTGCAAAGTAATCCTATCTCCTGTTTAACGATGAACCAGGTAAAGATGAACGATTAGAAAATTTCACATTAAAAACTAAATGTCTCTATTTGTGCAGTTCCCTATGGGTCAAGCCACAGGGTGGCGAATCAGCAGAAATTTCTGAATGGTTTTACAAGATAA
>JACQPQ010000065.1 GCA_016207405.1 Gammaproteobacteria bacterium
ATTTAATGGCGTGCTTTATTTAAAGCCACCCTACACATTCCTAAAAAAAATCTTATTTGATTATGAAGAGAAAGATTAATCAAACCCTCAAAAATTGGCGGAACAACCCTCGTCGCAAGCCCTTGCTCATTCGGGGGGCTCGTCAGGTTGGGAAAACCTATTCCATTTTGGAACACGGAAAAACAGAATATGATTCCTGTGCACATCTGGATTTTTTACAGATGAGACAGTTGTCTAAAATTTTTGAAGGGGATCTCATCCCCCAAAAAATGCTGACACAGATGGAAGTAGAAATTTCGCAAAGAATTTTACCCGGGAAAACGCTTCTTTTTTTGGACGAAATTCAGGAATGCCCTCGGGCGATCGTTGCGCTGCGTTATTTTTATGAACAAATGCCTGAACTCCATATTATCGCCGCTGGTTCACTGTTAGAGCTTGCCTTGGAGAAAATTTCTATTCCGGTTGGGCGTGTAGAATTTCTTTTTATGTACCCAATGGATTTTGAAGAATTCCTAGGCGCTCTGGGAGAAGCGCTTCTAACACAACACCTTCCGATTGGACACTTTACTGCTATTTCCCTCCCAATTTCAGAATCCATACATGAAAAAATACTAGAGCATCTCCGATATTATTTTTTAGTGGGAGGTATGCCAGAAGCTGTTAAAGTGTTTTCTGAAACGCGCTCACTATTGGAAGTTTTTAAGGTTCATCAACTGCTTTGTCAGGGATATTTAGAGGACTTTTCAAAACATCGGGGTGAAATAGATCTAGAGTGTGTTTCTCGAATTTTTGCAGGCATCTCCCAAAAAGTGGGGGCGCAGATTAAATATACAGAACTATATCCGGAAAAAAGAATTGAAGTCATTAAGGCCTCACTTCATTTTTTGATGCGGCTTATGATTGTGCACCCTGTTTACGCAACCGCTGGAAGTGGTTTGCCACTCGGGGCGGCGGCCTCAGGCAAGATTTTTAAATGCCTTTTTTTAGATATTGGCCTCATGCAACATCTTTGTGGAGTTACGGCGCAGAATATTTTGGGGCATGGCGATCTTACTAAAGTGTATCAAGGTGCTTTAGCCGAGCAATTTGTGGGTCAGGCACTTTTGGTGGGTGGGGATAGCGCGGAGAATGGGAAGCTCTATTACTGGGCAAGAGCTAAGCGTAGTAGTAATGCTGAGGTGGATTTTTTATGGGTAGAGGATGGAGTTATTGTGCCTATTGAAGTTAAAAACAGTCCGAGTGGGCGGCTTAAGAGTCTTCACCTGTTCCTCAAAGAGCATACCGGTTCTCCCCGTGGTTTAGTGTTAACCACCAGAAACGCTATAGAATGGCAAGATCCTCTGCTGTTTTTGCCGCTTTATGCGAAGTTTTCGTAAGTGGTTTTTGGTAACTGTCCCCTAAGGTCATGTTTAAGGTAAAGTAATAGCCTGGAAAAAAATTATGCGCATTGAAGACCAACACATTCTTTCGAAAACCTTACTGCCACCGCCAGAAGAGGTTAAACAAAAACTTCCGCTTGAGGCGGATTTGGCACAGCATATTTTGAATAGCCGTTGGGTGATTCAAAATATCTTAAAAAAACGTGACCATCGGTTGTTTTGGGTTATAGGGCCTTGTTCGATCCACGATTTAAAAGCCGCTCGTGAGTATGCAAGCCGTCTACGAGATCTTGCCAAACAAGTGGAAGATACTTTTTTTATCGTGATGCGAGTTTATTTTGAAAAACCTCGAACGACTATGGGGTGGAAAGGGTTTATCAATGATCCATTTCTAAACGACACCTTCCAAATTGAACAAGGTTTATATCAAGCGCGGCAGTTCTTATTAGATTTGGCTAGTTTAGGATTACCGGCGGGTACAGAGGCTTTAGATCCCGTCGTTCCTCAGTATCTTCAAGACTGTATGACGTGGACGGCGATTGGGGCGCGCACGGCAGAATCGCAAACCCACAGAGAAATGGCGAGTGGTCTTTCAACACCCATTGGCTTTAAAAACGGTACAGATGGAAACTTGGATATGGCGGTGAATGCGATGGCTGCCGCCTCACGGTCGCACCACTTTTTAGGGATTACTCAAGGAGGGCAGTGTGCGGTATTTCACACTGCGGGCAATTCTTGGGGGCATCTTATATTGCGGGGAGGGGTGAAGCCCAACTATGATCCAGTCAGTGTGGCGCTCACCGAGGCGCTTTTAAAAACCGAACATTTACCGCTTAACATTGTGATTGATTGCTCGCACGGAAATTCCTTAAAAAAGCCGGAGCTTCAACCTTTAGTCCTTGAAAATGGGGTTCATCAAATTTTAGGGGGCAATACTTCCATTGTGGGGTTTATGCTAGAAAGTCATTTATATGGAGGGGCTCAGTCTTTGAAAGGTAATCGGTCAGAGCTTCGATATGGCGTTTCCATTACGGACGCTTGTTTGGACTGGGAAACCACAGAAACCATTGTTCTGGCTGCGCGAGATAAATTAAAAGACCATTTACCCCATCGTTATTGATGAGAATTCAAACCGCACTCTTTTCAACGCATAATAAAACTGGTGTTGTGCCGTTTGCACAAGTGTTATCTGAATTAGGGATTGGCTTGCTTGCGACGGGTGGGACGTATAGCCTGTTACACTCAAATGGAATTCGAGTGACTGAACTGTCGGAATATACGGGCTTTCCAGAAATGATGGACGGTCGAGTTAAAACTTTGCATCCCAAAATACACGCGGGTATTTTGGCCCGGCCAGGGGTTGATGATCTTATCTTAGACAAGTTTGGGATTAAGCCGATTGAACTCGTAGTGGTCAATTTGTATCCCTTTGAAACCGTTATTGGAGAGAAAGGCACCACAATAGAAAAGGCCATTGAAACCATCGATATTGGGGGCCCCACGCTTTTGCGAGCGGCGGCTAAAAATTATAGTGCCGTTGGGGTTGTGGTCGATCCGAATGATTATCTTGGGGTGAGTGAAGAGATCAAAAAACACGGCGGGCGGCTTCTTCCTGAAACTCGGCAGAAGTTGGCCGTTAAAGCCTTTCGGCATGTTGCGCATTATGATGCGGTCATTATGCGCTATCTGGCAGGCAAGAGCTCTGTGGAAGAGAAATTTCCAGAAACGCTCACCCTCACATTTCGAAAGCACCAAGATTTACGATATGGTGAAAACCCGCATCAAGCGGCTGCGTGTTATAGAGAAGTTCCAGGAGGAGGATGGCTTTCAGACATGACTGTGTTACAAGGCAAAACGCTCTCCTTTAATAACTTATTAGACAGTGATCAGGCGTTGGTTACTGTGCAGGAGTTTCAAGAACCTTGTTGTGTGATTGTGAAGCATGGAAATCCCTGTGGGGTAGCGTGTGGAAAAACTATCCTTGAAGCATATCAGGCTGCTTATGGGTGTGATCCAGTTTCTGCTTTTGGAGGCGTTATTGCGATTAACCGTTCTTTAGAGGAAGCCCTTTTGAAGGCGATATTTGCGCAGCAGTTTTCAGAAGTTATTCTCGCGCCGGATATTTCTCAACAAGCAGAACGTCTTGCGACTCAAAAGCCGCAGGTTCGTATTGCGCGAGTTTCTTTTGTGGCGCATCCAAAGAGATCTGTAGATTTAAGAAAGATTTCAGACGGAATTTTGGTGCAGGAGGAAGATCTGGGGATAGTTTCGCGCTCCGAAATGAAAGGGGTGACCCAAAAAACACCCTCGGAAAAAGAATGGCGTGATCTCTTATTTGCGTGGCGAGTGGTGAAGCATGTGAAGTCTAATGCGATTGTTTATGCTAAAGACCAAAGAACATTGGGGATTGGGGCGGGGCAGATGAGCAGGGTCGATAGTGTCAAGCTAGGCGCGCAAAAAGCAAAAGACAATGGCTTTGATTTACAAGGTTCCGTTATGGCATCGGATGCCTTTTTTCCTTTTCCAGACAGTGTGGAACTGGCAGCCCAAGAGGGTGTGACTGCGTTGATTCAGCCAGGGGGATCGATTCGAGACAAAGAAGTTGTCAATGCTGCCAATCGGCAGGGTATGTCGATGGTATTGACGGGGATGCGGCATTTTAGGCATTAATGAAAATATTAGTCGTAGGCAATGGCGGTCGGGAACATGCGATGGCTTGGAAGATAGCTCAGTCTTCCTATGTTAAGCAGGTGTTTGTGGCGCCTGGAAATGGAGGAACGGCCGTAGAGCCTAAAGTCAGTAATGTGAATATTCCCCCCATTGCTTTAGAGCAACTGGTTGATTTTGCACAGGAGAAAAAAATAGACTGTACGATTATTGGACCTGAAGCGCCCCTGGTCGCCGGTATTGTGGACAAGTTTCGGGCGAAAGGATTGGCCTGCTTTGGTCCTGATAAAAATGCGGCAAAGATCGAGGGTTCTAAAATATTTGCCAAGTCTTTTTTAGAGCGTCATGGGATTAAAACGGCATCGGGTCGGGCTTTCAGTGATCTGAATGCGGCAAAAAAATTTGCTCTCCGGCAAGCCTATCCCCTTGTGATTAAGGCCGATGGTCTTGCAGCAGGAAAAGGCGTTGTAGTCGTTCCGACCTTCTCTCTAGCTAAACGTGTTTTAGAAGACTTTATGGTTCAGCAAACGCTTGGGGAAGCCGGGCGCTCGGTTGTAATAGAAGAGTATCTGGAAGGAGAAGAAGTGAGTTTTATAGGAGTGGTAGATGGGGAACATATTTTACCGCTGGCAAGCGCTCGTGATCATAAGAAGAGGGATGATGGCGAACGCGGTCCTAATACAGGAGGAATGGGTGCTTACTCGCCGGTTCCTGGGTTTTCCCCTGCCCTCGAACAAGAAGTTTTAGAAAAGGTGATGACGAGGGCCGTACAGGGGATGCAAGAGGAAGGCACTCCTTTTCGCGGATTCCTGTATGCAGGTCTTATGGTAGACAAACATAAGGTGCCCAAGGTTTTAGAGTTTAATTGTCGCCTGGGCGATCCAGAAACACAGCCTATTCTGATGCGGTTACGTTCGGACTGGCTTGCGGTCATACTGGCTGCTTTGGAAGGTCGTCTTCACAAAATAAATATAGAGTGGCGGAAGGAGACAGCTTTAGGGGTTGTGGTGGCTGCTTCTGGTTATCCGGAGAGTTATCCCACAGGGGATGTGATTGAAGGACTTCCAGAAAGGCTTTCTGAAAAGGTGAAGGTGTTTCATGCAGGGACTCGGTATGAGGGAGGCCAGTGGTTTACGACAGGGGGGCGAGTGTTGTGCGTAACCGCTTTGGGAGATTCTTTGGGAGAGGCGCATAACAATGCGTATCAAGCGCTTGAGCCTATTCAGTGGAAACATAGATATTTCAGAAGAGACATTGGTATAAGAGGTAAGGGGGAAGGGATAAGTGGTAAGTGCTGAGAAATCGACGCATAATTTACATCTTCATCATCCCTTATCCCTTATCCCTTTCCCCTTCCCCCTTGTGAAATTTCAAACGCGAGTCTTAGACTGGTTTGATAAGCATGGTCGAAAGACTTTGCCCTGGCAAAAGAAGCCGACGCCTTACTCTATTTTAGTGTCTGAGGTAATGCTCCAACAGACACAAGTCAATACGGTCACTCCTTACTATCTTCGTTTTATTCAAAAATTTCCTTCTTTTATGGCTTTAGCAAGGGCCTCGGTTGATGAAGTGCTTGAGCTATGGTCGGGGTTAGGCTATTACGCACGAGCGAGAAATTTGCATCAAACAGCCAAAATAGTGTGTGAGCAGTATGGAGGTGAGTTCCCTCCCGACTACGCGAAGATAATAAAGTTGCCGGGTATTGGCCGTTCGACAGCGGGGGCTATTTTGTCTTTTGCCTTTGGTGCGCGCCATCCCATTTTAGAGGGGAATGTGAGAAGGGTGCTCGCACGTGTTTTGGGTATAAAGGAGTGGCCTGGCAGCCCTCATGTCATGACAAAGCTATGGAAATGGGCTCTCTGCCTCGTGCCCGCGCGGCGTGTGGCAGAATATAATCAAGCTATGATGGATTTAGGGGCTTTAGTGTGTACGCGTCGGTTTCCGCGGTGTCTTGAGTGCCCTCTTTCTGGGATGTGTGTGGCTTACAAAGAGGGAGAAGTCCATGTCATTCCTGTAGCCAAGCCTTCTCGCTTAAAACCCGTGAAGCGAGCTCTATTTTTAATGATTGTAGACCGCTCTTCACGTGTTTTATTAGAAAGACAAAATGAGAGGGGCGTTTGGAGAGGATTGTGGAGTTTTCCGCACTGTGATGGAGTGGATGAGATCAATCGCACAGTAGCTATTTATGGTGTTAAAACGGGGGCCCTGCAATTTTTGACCCCCTTCCGACATACTTTTACGCATTTCCACTGGGACATTACCCCTGTGGTACTGCAGTCCTCTCGAATTTCAAAGCAAAAAGGGCAGGAGGATGTCTGTTGGTATCCCCTGGACGCCTCAAGAGAAGAGCCGTCGCTAGGATTGCCCGCACCGATTAAGCGGTTAATTAAACTTCTGGGGACATTTTGATTTCGCTATGACAAAACCACTATTCCCATTTGACTTTAGCCGTTATTCAGCTACCCTAAAAGCAGGAGTGATTTTTTTTAAGGAAATGACCACCCACCACTTGCACCCACAGATATTTGACAAAGACCTAGAAAATTTGCTACACAGTCAGACTTAGTCTCCAGTATTTTGCTATTCAGTTAAGACAAAATAAAATTAAAGCCAAAAAGGGTATGTTAAGAAATGATATTAAACGAATTTTAGGCGGTGTTTTCCTAGTGGGCGTGATTGGGAGCGCAAGCGCCACCCCCCATGTGGAGAAATTTTCTCCGCCTCTTTCACCCGATCTTATAGTGCCGGATGTGTCTAAAAACGATACTCTTTGGGACCGTATCCGGGGGGGGTTTAGAATTAAAAAATCGCTTTCTCACCCCCTCGTACAAGAGAAGCTTCGAGCCTATCGTCGCCATCCTAAAACTATGGTTCGAACCCTTAAAAGGGCAACCCCATTTCTCTATTATCTCGTTCAGGAAATAGAAAAACGAAAATTCCCCTTGGAACTCGTATTTTTACCTGTGGTAGAAAGCGCTTATAACCCTTACGTCAATTCCATTCATAATGCAGCAGGTATTTGGCAAATTATACCCAGGACTGCCGAGTACTTAGGATTAAAGCGAAATATATGGTACGAAGGTCGCAGAGACATTCATGCTTCTACAAAAGCCGCGCTGGATTACTTGGGATACTTACATAAACGGTTTAATAACGATTGGATGTTAGCTATCGCGGCTTATAACGTAGGAGAGGGCGTTGTAGAGCGCGCCATTCGAGAAAACAAGATAAAGGGAGCTTCTACAGAATTTTGGGCGCTCAATCTTACTTCAATACCCAGAAATTATGTAGCGGCTTTACTCGCGTTTTCTGAATTGGTGGCGTATCCAACAAAATACGCTGTTCGCTTAGAACCCATCCCGAATAGGCCGTATCTTGCTAAAGTAAACTTAAAAAACCAGGTGGAGTTAGGATGGGTAGCCCATATTACTAAACTTACCCATGAGGAAATTTACTTTTTAAATCCTGGCTTAAATCAAGGCGCGACCCCTCCTGGCGCCCACCATTTATTGCTGCCCATTCCAAAAGCTAAAGAGTTGGAGGTGGCGCTTAATCAGAGGAAAGCATTCTCTACTCCAAATCATCTTGCGCGGGGGAAGCGGCACCTGAAAAACCCATTTGTCTTTCAACAGGCTAAAAATATTTCAGATTTAGAAAATCCTGCTTAAGGAGGAACCCTATGATGATGCGTGATGACACATTGAAAGAGGAGAATAGCCAATCAAAGATAGAAGCCATTCAAAAAGCCCTCAGAGAAGGAACTTTCAAAGCGAATGCCGAACGCATTGCTGAAAACATGCTGGCTATGGACCGGCGTCTCATAAAAAAGGCTAAACGCCTGTTTCCAGAAAAAGTGTAGTGTGCGCTGTCCTGGCGGCGTGTTTTAGCTTTTTCCTGCTGAGGTTGTGAGTCATATAGAGGCTCCTCGTACCCAGGCGCACATACTTCAAGCTTTAAGACAAACGATTCCTCATGTTCTTTTTCAGTCTGCTTGATTCCAGGGACACCATACTTAATTATTAACACTTTTTAACGATTGGCATACTCTCGCGACATGGCAAGAATGGCACGAGTGGTTGCTCCAGGTTTTCCACACCATATCACAC
>JACQPQ010000061.1 GCA_016207405.1 Gammaproteobacteria bacterium
ATATAAGCTTAAATAATATCATCCCTCTTTAAATGGGAGATGTCATTCGTTTGCCCCTAAAAAATCTCGACAAGAGCTTTTTTAGCAAAGGAGAAAACATAAGAAACTCGTCAAAAACACTCTGTGACGAATCGAGAAACGCAAACTCCAGCTTAGTAAAGCAAAGACGGAACCATCCGTGAAATGCTCTTAGGAAACATTGTGAATTTTAGTTTGTAGCAAGAGTCATCGGTTTATATGAAAATGGGCTTAAAAAAACAAAGGAAATCAAAAAAACCGCATCTAATTGGTTTTGCTTCGAATTTGAAACAGGGAAATCAAAGGCCGATTGGCCTTTATGCGATTTTTTGAAAACTTTTCTACCCCATTTTCTCGTATGACCTAAGCCCCGACTTCAGACTTTCAAAGCCATTCACAAACCTTAAAGAGCGCCCATTTATTGTTTTAAACAGGAGGACAAGGCGCTATGAAACGCATGTTGATTAACGCAACCCAATCGGAAGAGATTCGGGTCGCCATTGTAGATGACCACCATTTAGAAGATTTAGATATTGAAAACCCACATCGAGAACAAAAAAAATCAAATATTTACAAAGGAGTTATCACCCGGATAGAACCCAGTCTTGAAGCGGCATTTGTCGAATATGGTTCTCTCCGGCATGGATTCTTGCCATTTAAAGAAATTGTACCGGGGTATCTGGGAGGCGCAAGCGAATCTCCTACGACAATTTCTATCAAAGACCGTATTCATGTTGGACAAGAACTCATTGTTCAGATAGAACGAGAAGAACGGGGTCAAAAGGGCGCAGCACTCACGACTTACATTAGTTTGGCAGGCCGGTTTATAGTGCTGTCCCCCAATAACCCAGAGTCTACAGGGGTTTCTCGTAGAGTAGAGGGCGATGAACGAGATGAAATTAGGAGCGCCATTGCCTCTTTACAAGTTCCTGAAGGCATGGGCGTCATCTGTCGAACGGCCAGTGTAGGGAGAACCCCCGAAGAACTTAAGTGGGATCTCGACTACCTCTTGCAACTCTGGAAAGCCATTTTCCAAGCGGCGGAAGAAAAAAAAGCCCCTTTTTTAATTTATCAGGAAAGTAATCTCATTATTCGCATATTTCGAGATTACCTGCGTCGTGATATCGCTGAAGTGCTCATCGACGACCTCTCCTTTTATGAAAATGCACGGGATTTTGTACAACTGGTCATCCCACAACACGGAAACATTATTCAATATTATGAGAGTGATATTCCGCTCTTTACCCACTTTAAGATTGAAGAAGACGTTGAGCGCATTTTTCACCCGGAGGTACGACTGCCTTCTGGGGGTGCCATTATTATTCATCATACCGAAGCTTTGGTTTCTATTGATGTCAACTCAAGCAAAGCCACTCAAGGAAGTGACATAGAAGAAACGGCTTTGAATACTAATGTGGAAGCAACTATTGAAATTGCAAGACAATTGAGGTTGCGAGATATTGGAGGGCTGATTGTTATTGATTTTATCGACATGCTCTCCGGTGACAATCAAAAACGCGTAGAAAACTCTCTATGGGAAGCCTTTAAAGGCGACCGCGCACGCGTTCAAATTGGACGCATTTCTCGGTTTGGCCTTCTAGAAATGTCCAGACAGCGATTACGCTCGTCCATTAGTGAATCGTTACTCGTTCCCTGCTCGCATTGTAAGGGAAGCGGTAAAATTCGAGACACCGTTTCTTTTGCGATTGCTTTGCTCCGAACCATTGAATCAAAAGCAGCATTAGAAAATATGCCTCGCATAGAAGTGCGTTGTCCTCCTGATGTGGCGACGTATCTTTTAAATGAAGAGCGGCGTCGTTTACAAGCTATTGCAGAGAAACGGCATACTGAAATTAGCATTTTGCCGTTATCCCACCTTCAAGTTCCCCAGTACGAAATTAAAACCTTAGCCGAAACCGAATCTTCACTTAAAAGCTTGGAAAAGGCGCATGAGCTCGCAAATGCATCTCTTTCGGAAAGAGCGGGGGCCGGGCGACAACTCACCAAACCCAAAGAAATTCCAGCCGTGAGTATTGTAAAATCCGCCATGGAAAGACCACACAAAGGTCTTCTTAAAAAACTGTATTCCACTTTTTTTGGAGCAGAACAAGCTTCTAAGGCACATGAACAAACCCCTCTTGTCGAAAAAAGCACACCCGATAAGAAACCCTATTTTTCTAATCGACGTCCGAGCGGGAGAAGAATGGATAAGGGAGGTTCAGGTCCGAGGGGAGGCGGTTATCGACACCGACGACCAGAGGGCGGAGGACATCGGCATTATGGCTACAGGAAGAAGGATTAAGGATTTAGGATTTAGGTAAACATTCGGTTAACACGTTTCCGTCGTTGCGAGGCCACGTCAGTGGCCGAAGCAACGACGAGATTTTTAGGGGATGAGCAGTTACCCTGAAGGAAGAAAAACGGCATCAAAAGCCATGCGAAGCTCTTTGGCCCAAGCTTGCATAGCGCTTTTAACATGAGACCAACGACTATACCCCTCTGTAATATGGATAGCACTTCCTTCTTTTCTTTGAATAATGGCGTATAAGCGTTCTCCCGTTAAACTGTCTAAAAATTCTGCTTCAATGGATGCGCCTCCAATATCTAAAGGCATCAGAAGTGTAGAGACAGTCAGGATATTGAGTGCAGGGCTGACAGGAACCGCATCGGTAATTGCCAGGCGTACTCGAAGCACGTCTTTCCCAGGCTCTTTGACAATTGGGTAATCGCCACCCAATGCCTGCACCACTTGTTCATAAAAATACTGGCTAAGGAGAGAAAGTTCTTTTTCATCTATCTTGTATTGTTTTTGTTCTTCTTCCCTAACTTTAAAAGTAGTAGGTTCTATTTGTAGTTTGCGATAACGGGTCCAGTCGACCCCTTTTTTTTCGTATTCTCGTAAAAGTGGATCTCCCATACTTTGTGTCAGTTGATCGTAGTGGGTTAGAAAACCCGATTCAACTAAAGGTTTTTTGGGCGCACAGGCTGCCAGTAAAATAGTAAGTGCGATATAAAATACCCGCATCCAAAAATATCGATTCATTAATCCTACCTCCTAAATCCTTAATCCTTAATCCTATTGGCAGGCTCCCCCACAATCAGTGTATCGGCCCGCCGGCACGCAAAAATGCCATTCGTGACCACACCGGGAATTTGGTTAATAGTTTGCTCTGTTTGGAGTGGATCTGACAAGTCGCATCCATAAACATCCAGTATGATATTTCCATAGTCTGTAACAAAATGCGGCCGATAGACTGGTTGCCCTCCTAGCTTAACCAAAGCTCTTGCAACTACGCTTCTTGCCATGGGAATGACTTCAACTGGGACAGGATGTTTAGCTCCTAAACACTCTACTTTTTTTGTCTCATCGACTATGCACAAAAAATGGCGACTCACCGAAGCAATGATTTTTTCTCCTGTTAAAGCGCCGCCGCCTCCTTTAATGAGTTGCAAATGGGCGTTCACTTCATCCGCCCCATCGACATAAAGATCAACGCGGTCTACTGCATTTAAATCATAAACAGGAATATGATGCTTTTTAAGCCTTTCTGCTGTGGCTTTAGAACTCGCTACCGTGCCTTCGATTTTATGCTGGATATTTGCGAGATAATCAATAAAATAATTTACGGTAGAACCTGTCCCAATTCCGAGCCACATCCTTTCTTCTACCCACTCTATCGCTTTTCTGGCAGAATTTTCTTTCATGATTTCTGGGGTAACCATTACAGAAGAACATAGTTAAAAAGCAGAAACTTGTCAAAATAAATCGATACGCCAAGCACATTCTACAAACGAAGTTTGAATTGGCCACTGAATATTTCTTCCGAGCTGCTATGCGCAGCTATTTCCAGGCAGACTATTCGCTACGCCCAAGAAAAGTATTTTGCGCGGACCCTAACTGATAATCGCTGAGATATCCTGATCAATCAGTAAAGTCGCATTACCCGACGTGTATGAGTTATAAACCTCTCCTCCTATGCTTTGAGTTCCACCCAGCACCCAGCCACCAGTTGCATTCACAGCATCCCCTGCCGCCCCTTTGACAATCAATTGATTAGAAGTATCCGATAAATCCAAAACGTCTCGAACATTCAGCGTTAACGTATTGTTCCCAGTCCCATTGATGTCGATATTCTCAATCCCTGCAATTTTATTATTAACCATTGTTGTCAAATTTAATGTTAAGCCTGACCCATTGAGAGTCAAAGTATCATCCCCTCCTCCTCCGTCTATTCTTAAAAAGTTCACATCTCCAATTTTAATGGTGTCACTCCCAAGTCCTCCATAGAGCACGTCCGCCCCACCTTGCCCATCTAATATGTCATTCCCTTGCTTACCCACCATCTTATCAACCCCACTCGTTCCCGTTAAAGTATCCGCCCCACTCGTACCAGATTGCGTTACAGAGCCAGTCGTATTGCTTCCAAAAACTACATAGCTTTTTCCTGCAGCACTCCTTCCACCTGGATCTCCCCCAGGTGCCCCTATGATCAAGTCTGCAAAACCATCTCCATTCACATCCCCACCACCGGAAACCGAAGAACCTGCTAAATCTCCCGCCGTTCCTCCCCTTACCGTAAAACCATCGGTTGCACTGAAAGTTGAAAGACTTAAGGTGGCACTATAAGCCCCACTTTTTCCATAAATCACATACCCCTCCCCAGCATCCGCTTTACTATCTGGATCGGCTTGCCATGCACCAATAAAGAAATCATCAAAACCATCTGCATTGAAATCCCCAACTCGACTGACAGAAAACCCAGCTTCATCATTAGTTGTTTTTCCGGTGACTACAAATCCATTCGCTCCATTTAAAGCACTCAAATCGACAGAGGTTCCCAAACTGCCACTTCCCATAATGACATAAACCTTTCCAGCATCCCCATTAGCGCCCACATCTACCTTTGGGCCTCCAATAATTAAATCATCAAACCCATCTCGATTGATGTCTGCGCTCGCAACAGACATTCCAATACGATCGCCTGTTGAAAGTCCTTCTACACGAAAACCATCAAAAGCCCCCGCCAGATCAATACTGGATGCAAATCCGCTGGCCTTGCCGTAAATGACATACACGGTGCCAGCATCGGTATTAGCCCCTACATCCCTTCCATCTGCACCCACAATCAAATCACCAAAACCATCGCCATTGATGTCTCCAGAAGACACTTTACCTAACACATCACTACCACTTGCTCCATTCACCGTAAATCCATTTGTACCATTCAAAGTGGATATATCAAATGGGTGGGTGTAAGCGGATGTTTTTCCAAAGACAACAAAAGCTTGCCCCGCTGCATTTCCTTTAGTTTCGGCTGACGGATCGCCTCCGGGCGCTCCCAAAAACATATCCTCTAAACCATCTCCATTGACATCCACTCGCGAACTAGAGAACCCAAGACTTCCACCTAGGTTACTTCCCGCACTAATCCCATCAAACCGAACTCCATTTGTACCATTTAAGGTGGATAGGTCAACGCTTGCTGAAAAACTTGCTTGGCCATACACCATAAAAACTTTTCCACCAGGATTAGTCGTTGTCTGGGGAGCACCGACAATCACCTCTGCAAATCCATCTCCATTAACATCCGCACTCGTAATGGAGTCCCCTGTCCAATCTGTGGCGCTCATGCCAGTTAATTTAAAACCATTCGTCCCTGACAAAGCAGATAACTCTAGGCTGGATGAAAAACCTGTACTACTTCCAAATACAACATAAGCTTCTCCAATATTGGTATTGGCAGCACGGTCAGCTTGGAGCGCCCCAAGCAATAAATCATCTACCCCATCTCCATTGATGTCTGCTAATGTCATGCCTACTGCTTCCCCAGAATTATCCCCTGCCGTTACCCCGTTTATCACAAATCCGTTATCTCCCGTTAAAGTATCTAATCCAATAGATTGCGGCGTAACGGATATGGTCACGAGATCCGTATCTGTTTTTACACCTCCCGTTCCTGTATTCCCTTGGTCACTGGTAATTAAGGTTAGAACCTGTGTACCACGTGAATCGGGATTTGGAGTGTAACTCATGCCATTTAATGCCGTGTTTACATTAGCTGAAGTCCCCGTAAATTCCATATAAGCATTATTACTGTCCCCGATGTTGAAGGTTAATCCCGTTGTGCTCGCTAACTGAATTTGCCCAGAACCCGCCTTTCCTACAATACCGGCCTGATAAATCTCTTGTATCTGTTGCGCCGTAAATATGTTGTCCTTCATCATCAATACATCGTCTATATCCGCCAGGGGATCTTCGTTGGCTCCGGTTACTACATCCCCCGTATAACTCCCGATAATCCAGTCTGAGTTTGTTCTTGCATCTCCAATACTGGCAAAGGTTTGACTTGCCACTAAAACACCATCCACATATAAGCTCAGAGTATTGTTATTACGCATACCTACAAAATTATGCCATGCACTATCCAAAATGGCTGTGGGCGAAGTCACTGAGTAGGTTTCTGTGGACAAAACATTCACCGCAAAAAGCGGCTGCTCAGCGGTGGTTATTGCCAGTTCACCCGGTTGAGGAATATTAGAAAAACCGTTTGTTGCCTTTCCAATAAACGCATCTGAGAATTCGTCTGGGTTCCAATTGTCCGCGACCCCGGTATTCCTGGCCCAAAGTGAAATGGCATACTGGGAACCTGCTGCACCAAAATTTAAATCTTCATGATGCGCAATGCGAATTTGGTCGTTCGTCCCGTCTAGGGTAACCGCCTGGTCAATACGCCCAGAAGCCGTGAACGTTGTATTCCCCTCTGCAGTTCCATTATGACCACTGATAACATCCCTATAATTATTATCTAATGGCCACCAACTAATGGAATTTTGATACTGCGTGTAAAGCATGGTTTTGAAATTGCCACTGCCTATATCTGGGTCACTCACTTGTATGAGGTTATTATTTGCCGAGTTAAAGACTAAGGCAGTATCTTCTGGTGTTGTTTGAGCACCGGGTACTTGATGAACGGGAGGATCATTCACCGCATTCACGGTGATAGCGACCGTATCCGTATCCGTCTTTGCGCCCCCGCTTCCTGTATTCCCTTGGTCATCCGTTGTAATCGTTAAAGTATCGGTTCCTACAAAATTGGCGTTACCTTGATACTGCAAGGTTCGTGTGTTAATCGTGCTGATAGATCCCGCAAAAGTCATCGTGGCATCGCTTGTCCCATCTCCTGTGGTAAAAGTAAGTCCAGTCGTGTCGGTGATGGTCAATGTTCCACTATTCACACTCAAAGTTACTTTAACGTCACTACTCCCTGCATCAATATCCGAAATAGTAATGGCATTACTATTGGCCGTTTTAAATTCCAGAACCGTATCTTCATTCACACTTTGAGCACCCGGCACACTGTTGACGGGGGCATCGTTCACTGCATTTGCCGTTATCGTTACCGTATCTGTATCCGTTTTTGCCCCCCCTGTCCCTGTGTTGCCTTGGTCATTGGTATTTAGGGTAAGGACATGTGTACCATTCGCATCTGGATTTGGGGTGTAAGTGATTCCATCCAAAGCCGCATTCACATTTGTTTGTGTTCCTGTAAATTCCATGTACGGGTTATTGCTGTCCCCTATGGTAAAAGTTAATCCCGTTGTGCTCGCTAACTGCATTTGCCCAGAACCCGCCTTGCTGACTATTCCAGCCTGATAGATTTCTCGTATTTGTTGTGCAGTTAAGATGTTATCTTTAATCATCAGCACATCATCTATCGAACCAGCAAGTTGTTCATTAGCCCCAATATTTGCTGCCCCTGAATAACTGCCAAATACCCAGTCGGCCGTGGTTCTCGCATCTCCAATACTGGCGTAAGTGATACTCTGCGCCAAAGCTCCATCGACATACAACGACACAGTATTATTATCACGTACCCCTACTAAGTGATGCCATTGGTTGTCCGCAATAGAAGAGCTTCCAAAAACCTGGTGTCCAGCTGAAGAGGTGTTTACAAAAAAGAATGGCCGATTATTAGTGGCAATCGCAAGCTCGCCCGGTTGTGGTGTGTTAGCATTAGTGGCTGCCTTTCCAATAATACCATCTGAAAATTCATCTGGGTTGCCACTTGTTTTAACCCATACTGCAATCGCATACCGAGAGCCTATAGCACCAAAATTTAAATCGGCCGTATTCGTCACTCGAATGATGTCACCCGTACCATCTAGTGTGACGCCTTGGTCAATACGTCCAGACGCCGTAAACGTTGCATTCCCCCCTGCAGTTCCATCATGCCCACTGATAACATCCCTATAATTATTATCTAATGGCCACCAACTAATGGAATTTTGATACTGCGCATAAAGCATGGTTTTGAAATTGCCACTGCCTACATCTGGGTCACTCACTTGTATGAGATTATTATTGGCTGAATTAAATACCAAAACCGTATCTTCTGCCGTCGTTTGAGCGCTTGGTACCTGATGAACAGGAGGATCATTATCCACGTTGTTCACTGTTAGAACAAATGTATCTGAAGTCGTCGCCGTCCCATCGCTTACCGTGACCGTGATGGTTGCCGTTCCATTTTGGTTAGCTGCTGGCGTAAGGGTAACCGTTCTGTCTGCCCCACTCCCCCCAAATACAATATTCCCGTTTGGAACTAGAATGGTGTTCGATGAGCTTCCTGACATTGTGAGACTGCCCGCAGCAGTTTCAAGATCTCCGACTGTAATGGGTATCGCACCCGTTGCTGTATCTTCGTTGGTACTTTGATTGGCAACGTCCGAAATCGTCGGGGCATCGTTCACCGCATTAATCGTAATGCCCACTATGTCCGTATCTGTCTTTGCACCTCCACTGCCCGTATTCCCTTGGTCATTGGACGTAATCGTGACACTCCCTGCAACCGAAGCATTGGCCGTCGGTGCATACACCATCCCCTCCAATGCCGAATTAATATTGGTAATACTTCCCGTAAACTTCATGTTGGCATCCGCCGTTCCATCTCCAACCGAAAACGTCAGCCCCGTCGTCTGAGACAAAGTTAAAGTACTGGTCGCTGTTAGCTCAACCTCTAATGCACTCGCATCGACATCCGACACCGAAATGAGATTCCCATTAGCCGTCGAAAACACTATGGACGTATCCTCATTCGTCGTCTGTGCTCCTGGAACCGTATTCACCGGCGCATCGTTGACGGCATTCACTGTTAGAACAAATGTATCTGAAGTCGTCGTTGTTCCATCGTTCACCGTCACCGTTATCGTCGCCGTTCCGTTTTGATTGGCTGCAGGCGTTAGCGTAACGGTTCGGTTAGCCCCTGAGCCTCCGAATGCAATGTTTGCATTCGGAACTAAAGCCGTATTGGAAGAAGAACCTGAGACCGTTAAACTGCCAGCGGTCGTTTCTTGATCACCCACCGTAAACGCAATTGCTCCCGTCGCCGTATCTTCGTTGGTCGATTGATCGGCAATATCCGATATCGTCGGAACATCGTTTACCGCATTGAC
>JACQPQ010000062.1 GCA_016207405.1 Gammaproteobacteria bacterium
CATTCGGCATCCTGCCTCATGTGTGCTAAAAATGCATCCTGCATTTTTACCTGAAAAATTCTACGTCGCTCGGGGACGCTCGCAAAGGCAGCAGAAAATACACAGCAAACCACCCTCCCAACTATTTTAGCGAGGCATGCCGAGCTAAGTCATTGTGATGTCGGCAAATTTGCGGTAAATTTGCTGCAGTCATGTTGGAGAATAAACTGTGCCCATTGATTTAACCTTGTGGAATTTATTCCTTCACGCCAGTGGCGTAGTGCAAAGTGTAATGGTGTTGCTATTTGTAGTATCTATTTTCTCCTGGACTGTGATTTTGCAAAGGGGGTTTGTACTTCGAAATGCCCATCGAAAAATAGGTCATTTTGAAGACCGGTTTTGGTCTGGCATTGATTTAAAAACGCTCTATGAATCGCTTCATATCCGAAGACAGGCTTTGATGGGGTTAGAACGTATCTTTCATGGCGCATTTAAAGAATATCTACAACTTTCCAGCGCGACGAGTGCCCCACTGACTTCTATTACAGAAGGGGTGAATCGAACCTTACGCGTACACTTATCCAAGGAAGCAGAAGAATTGGAAAATCACTTACCGTTTTTAGCGACGGTAGGCTCTGTGAGCCCGTATGTTGGATTATTTGGAACGGTGTGGGGTATTATGCACGCATTTCTCGCTTTGGGGGCGGAGTCCCAAGCGACTTTAGCTTTAGTTGCGCCCGGCATTGCAGAAGCGCTTATTGCAACGGCCATGGGGTTATTTGCGGCCATTCCAGCTGTGGTCGCGTACAATCGATACACCTCCCATGCTGAAAAAATTATATCCGCTTACGAGAACTTTTCTCACGAGTTGACCAACATTTTGCACCGTCAAACTCATATTGCCCGTAAAGCAACCCCTACAGAAAAACTTTTTAAGAAAGATGGAACGCCTTCACTCCCGTCGTAGACGCCTTTTGTCCGAAATCAATGTGGTGCCTTACATTGATGTGATGCTTGTTTTGTTGGTCATTTTTATCATCACGGCGCCCCTTTTAGCCCAAGGTATTAAAGTCGATTTGCCGAAGTTAAGCGCGAGGCTTCTTGATCCTAAAAGCAAAGAGCCCCTCGTGGTATCGGTAGATAAAGAGGGTCGTTATTACCTGAGCGTTTCAGCAAGCCCAAGCAGTCCTTTGAACACCTCAGATTTAGTCCACAAAGTGTCCGTACACTTGCGACAAGACAAAACTCGACCTGTTCTTTTAAATGGAGACGAGGGGGTTTCTTATGGAAAAGTAGTCTATGCTATGACACTCTTGCAAAAGGCGGGGGCAGAGAGCGTGGGGCTCGTGACCCAATCGCCCGAATCGCGTAAACCCTTCAAAATACCGCCTAAATGAGATGGCAGATCTCTTTTTTTGTATCGGTTACCTGTCATATTTTATTATTAGTTGCTTTGTTTTGGGTAGGGTTCCCTCATGTTTTTTCTCCTATTCGTCCCCTCTTTGAGCGCAATATTGACATCATAGAGGCCGTGGCCATTGATGAGAGGGAACTGCAAACCGAACTCAAAAAGATTAAAAGTCAAAAACAAGGCGAGAGATCGGCAGAAAAGGCAGCCGGAGAAGCGCAAAAAAAACGAGTAAAGGAAGAAAAACGACTAGAAGAGCTGAGAATCGAGCGGTTAAAAGAAGCGAAGAAATTAGAAGAACTTAAGAAACAAAAACAAAAGGAAGAAGAGAACCGAGAACAGAGAGAGCGGGAGCGGATAGAAGAAGAGAAAAAAAGAGCGGAGGCAGAAAAAGCAGCTAAAGTAGCCAAGGAGAGTGCAGAACGAGCCAGTGCAGAAAAAACTCGTTTAGCACAGGAAAAAGTTGGCTACTATGTTGATGTCATCAAACAAAAAATTCAAAGCCATTGGATACCTTCAGGACAGAATTTGTCCTGCCTCCTTCGCATAAGACTTTTACCAGGTGGTAGTGTTGTAGGGGTTGCGGTGATAGAAGGGAGTGGCTCATTGGCTTTTGATGATTCTGCCGTTCGAGCGGTGCATAAGGCTTCTCCCTTACCTGTTCCACAAGAGCCAGAATTATGGAATCAGTTTAGAGATTTTACTGTACGCTTTAAACCACAATGAAAGCACTTGACTCTAAAGGTGGTGGTCAGATCGGGCGTGTTTTTTACGTGGCCCCAGCATTCTTTGCCTTCCTATTTTGCGTTCACTTGGGGTGTGTTCAAGCGGAAATAACAATTGAAATTACGCAAGGGAGTGATAGTGCAGTGCCCATTGCTATTCTTCCTTTTGGGCAAGAGGCGCCTATTGCCCCGTTTTCGAGTGTCATCCAGCAGGATCTACAAAGAAGTGGACGGTTTCAAGCGGTTCAGAGCCATAAGTTTCCAGAAAAAGCTGTGCGTTCCAGTGAACTCACTCTTTCAGCCTGGCAGAATTTAGGGGTAGAAAGTATTGTTGTGGGCCGCATTCAGCCACTTTCCTCTTCACAGTACCAAGTCATTTTTGAATTGGTGGATGTCTATAAAGGGCAGCAGAAAATGTTGCCTTCCCAAAATGGAACACCCGACAATCCGTCTCTTTTTATTCAAAATAATTCTGTTTTGCTGGCGCAAGAATTTATCATTCACGCAAGTGAATCTAGAAAACTCGCGCATCAAATTAGTGACATAATTTACGAAAGACTAACTGGGGAAAGGGGCATTGCTCTGACTCGAATTGCCTACGTATCCGTTGTTGTAGAAAGTAAGCAGGGCTCAGAGTATCGCTTGGAAGTTGCAGATCTCGATGGGTTTAACCCCAGGGTTATTATGCGTTCGAAGAAGCCTTTAATGTCCCCAGACTGGTCGAAAGATGGCAGCAAAATTGCTTACGTTTCGTTTGAGAACGGTCGTTCAGAAATTTTTATTCAGAATGTTTCGACAGGCAGAAGAGAAAAGATAGCGCCTTATATGGGGCTTAATACTGCCCCAGCCTGGTCTCCCGATGGAAACAAGCTGGCACTCTCACTTTCCAAAGACGGCAATTCAGAAATCTATGTCCTCCATTTAGAAACAAAGCGTCTAGAGCGGCTTACGAATGATGGAGCTATTGACACAGAACCTGCTTGGGCACCAGATGGGAAAGCATTGATCTTTACTTCAGACCGGGGGGGAGAGGGGAAGCCTCAGATCTATCAATTTTCCTTCGAAACCCGCGCCACGAAGCGCCTGACTTTTGAAGGGGACTACAATGCACGGGGAAGATTTACATCTGATGGTAGACACATTATCATGGTGAATCGTCAAAATGGTCAGTTTCATATTGCCGTGCAAGAGGTAGAAACGGGTACGGTGTTCTGGCTTACGGATGGCGTTTTTGATGAATCGCCGACTGTGGCACCGAATGGCAGACTCGTGCTTTATGCCACAAAAGAAGGGGGGAAAGGGTTACTTCAAGCGGTTTCTGTGGATGGAAGAGTTCGGCTTCGTTTACCTGCAAGGGAAGGAGAAATTCGGGAACCCGCATGGTCTCCATTCCCAATAGGGTTAAGAGGAAAGGGGTTATCTTTATAATCATTATTATTTGTTAAGGAGAAACATCTATGCAAACATCTTCGGTTATTAAATTGATAGCAGTAACATTTTTTATGGCGTCCCTTTCAGGGTGTGCCTGGTTTGGCAAAAAGCCCACTGAATCACGCAAAGAGGTGACGGGAACGCCTGGTGTAACCGAGCAGCAACCCGTTCAAGAACCTGTTCAAACAGGAGGTGCAGGAGAAGCGAACCTTTCGTCAGGGTCCTCTCTAGAAGATTCGATTAAAAAAGCACAGAATGTATTTTATTTTGATTTTGATAAAAGCATTGTAAAAACGGAAGATTATAAAGACTTAGAGGTACATGCAGGGTATTTGACCTCCGATCCTTCTAAAAAGGTCCATATTGTAGGCCATGCCGATGAAAGAGGGACGCGTGAGTACAATTTAGCTTTGGGGGAACGAAGAGCTAAAGCCGTTACAGAAGTATTACAAGCTCAAGGTGTCAAACAAGAACAAGCGACGGTGACCAGTTATGGCGAAGAAGCACCTGCAGCGCTTGGGCACAATGAAGAAGCATGGTCCCTAAACCGTCGAGCAGAGGTGTTGTATTAAAGAAAAACAACAATCCAGAGTTGAAGGAAAAGCCAGTCTAGCAGTAGTGGGACTTCTACTAGGATGTGGAATGGTTTTTCCTGCTCTCGCTGCGGCACCTATTGTAGATCCGCTAGATCTACAAGACCGCATGCTTCGTTTAGAGCGGAGTTTATCGGGACGTAAAGAACTCGATCTCTTAGCTAAGATCACGCAACTCGAAAGCCGAGAAAGGGAACTTCTGGGGCAGCTCGAGCAACGGACACACGATATTGAGCAGCTTAAAAAGAGTCAGCGAGAGATCACAGTAGACTTAGATAAAAGAATACAAGCATTAGAGCAAAAAATGAGTCCGGGATAAGTAGGGTGGACAAAGCGAGCGAAGCGAGCGGTCCACCCTACAATTTGAAGAAGATAAGTTAAATCAATCTTAAAAAAGGAGGAGTCCTTCTGCGTAAGAGGTAAGGCGAAGGTCTCCTTCTTATTTTTTAGGGGGCGAACAGTTACGGGGATTTTTTAATTCTTACGGAGAGAAAAATGTCACTATCAAAAGTATTGCACACGATAAAAGAAAAGGAAGTTAAGTTTGTTGATTTCCGTTTTACAGATACCCGTGGAAAGGAACAACATGTTTCTATTCCTGTGGGGCGAGCTGACGAAGAGATTTTATCTACGGGTAAAATGTTTGATGGTTCGTCTATTGCAGGATGGAAGGGAATTCATGAATCTGACATGATTTTAATGCCTGATCCAGAAACAGCCGTCATTGATCCTTTTTCTGAAGAAACAACCCTCAACATTCGGTGTGATGTTATTGAGCCCGCGACCATGCGCGGATATGAACGATGTCCAAGATCGCTCGCAAAACGTGCAGAAGAATACCTTAAAACCACAGGGGTTGCTGATACGGCCTATTTTGGTCCAGAACCTGAATTTTTTATATTTGATGATGTTCGCTGGAAGGTTCAAATGAGTGGAGCTTCCTATTCTGTTGATTCTGAAGAGGCTGCTTGGAATTCCGATAAAGCTTATGAAGAAGGCAACACTGGACATCGTCCCCGTGTTAAAGGAGGGTACTTTCCTGTTCCGCCCGTTGACTCTTCTCATGATATTCGTTCCGCGATGTGTTTAACGTTAGAGAAACTTGGGATATTGGTGGAAGCGCACCACCATGAAGTTGCGACTGGGAACCAGAACGAAATTTCCACTCAATTTAACACACTGGTCAAAAAAGCCGATGAGTTACAAGTTCTAAAATATGTTGTACACAATGTGGCGCATGCGTATGGAAAAACAGTGACTTTCATGCCAAAGCCGATTGTAGGAGACAATGGAAATGGCATGCACTGCCATCAATCGCTTGCAAAAGGTGAACAGAATATTTTTGTTGGAAATGGGTATGCCGGTCTTTCAGAGACCGCTCTTTATTACATTGGAGGCATTATTCAGCATGCACGGGCGATCAATGCGTTTACCAATGGGACAACCAACAGCTATAAAAGGTTAGTTCCAGGTTTTGAGGCGCCCGTATTACTTACGTATTCTGCTCGAAATCGTTCGGCGGCGATTCGCATTCCGGTTTCGAGTGTAAAAGGGAGGCGGATAGAAGTTCGTTTCCCAGATGGGTGCACCAATCCTTATTTAGCTTTTTCTGCCATGTTGATGGCGGGGTTAGATGGCATTCAGAAAAAAATCCATCCTGGGCAGCCGCTCGAAAAAGATCTCTATGATTTGCCGCCGGAAATTGCTTCCGATATTCCTACGGTATGCGCTTCTTTAGAGCAGGCCATGGAGTGTTTAAACAAAGACAGAGAATTTTTATTAAAAGGAGGGGTATTTACCAACGACCTTATCGATAGCTATGTAGAACTTAAGATGCAGGAAATTCAACAATTGAGGATGTCAACACACCCAATTGAGTTTGATTTGTACTATAGCCTTTAGAGATTGAAATTATCGCGGAATAAGCTTCTTGAAGCGAAGCGCCAGGAGTTTAATAAACCCTCCGGCATCGCTTTGGCAATAGCACCCTCCATCTTCTTCAAAGGTTGCTATGCGACTGTCATAAAGGGAATGCCCACTGGAACGCCTTCCAACCACCCACACATTGCCTTTGTAAAGTTTGAGCCGTACTTCCCCATGGACAGTACGTTGGGAATAGTCAATAAGCGCTTGCAGGGCAAATCTTTCTGGTGACCACCACAGACCATTATAAATAAGTGCTGCATAGCGAGGCATAAGCTCATCTTTTAAGTGAGCCAGTTCCCGGTCTAATGTGAGAGATTCAATCGCTCTATGCGCCTTTAAAAGAATAGTTCCCCCCGGCGTTTCATAGCACCCTCTTGACTTCATCCCCACCACGCGATTTTCAACGATATCGAGACGGCCAATTCCGTGTTCGCCCCCTAAGCTATTCAAACGACCCAGCACGTCTTCAGGCGAAAACGCCTCTCCATCGAGCGCAACGAGATCACCGTTTTCAAAATGTAAAGTGACACCCTGTGGAGTGGAAGGCGCTTGTTCAGGAGAGGTTGTCCACTGCCACATGGACTCCTCTGGCGGCACCCAAGGATCTTCCAAGGCACCTCCTTCATAAGAAATATGAAGCAAGTTGGCATCCGTAGAGTAAGGAGGTTTGTTTTCAGATTTTAGTTCAATGGGAATGTCATGCTGCTTTGCATAGGCTAAGAGTTTTTCTCTAGACGTTAAATCCCATTCTCGCCAAGGTGCAATGATTTTGATATCGGGCTTGAGCGCATAAGCGCCCAGTTCAAAACGCACTTGGTCATTCCCTTTTCCAGTTGCGCCATGCGCGATGGTTGACGCCCCCGTTTCCCCTGCAATCTCCACGAGGCGCTTAGCAATCAAGGGCCTTGCAATAGAAGTGCCCAGCAAATACTCTCCTTCGTAAATCGCATTGGCACGGAACATAGGGAATACGTATTCTTTCGCAAAAGTATTCCTCAAGTTTTCAACGTAAATCGCTTGAGCGCCTAAAAGCTTTGCTTTTTTGCGAGCCGATTCAATTTCTTCTCCTTGGCCGATATCCGCGGTGAAAGTGATGACTTCCGAGTGATACCGCTCTCGAAGCCAATGGAGGATTACCGAAGTATCTAAACCACCTGAAAAAGCGAGAACAATTTTTTGAGGGGATGACATCAATTTATTTAACCCAGGCCAGCTCCTGAAGAAAATGGTTTATTCTTTGTACAAAGCGAGCGGGATCTTTAAGGTGTCCACCTTCTGCAAGTACCGCTTGGTCAAACAAAACGTGAATCCACTCTTCAAAACGACTGGGATTCACTTCGCTTTTTATTCGTTTGACTAAAACATGGTGCGGATTGAGTTCGAAGATGGGCTTGCCAGTTGGAAGAGGTTGGCCGGCCGCTTTAAGAATGCGTTCCATCTGAGAGGTAATCCCTTGTTCATCTGCTACAAGGCAGGCTGGAGAAGTAGTCAGCCTTTCTGTGGTACGAACGTCCTTCACATCTTCACTTAGCACTTTTTTGACACGGTCTATCAGATCTTTAAATTCTTCTTCCGTTTTAGCACGCTCTTTTGTGTCGACTTTATCGGCGACGCTGCCGAGATCTAAGGCGCCTTGAGCGACCGACTGAAAGGACTTCCCGTCAAAATTTTGAAGACTGGCAATAAGCCACTCGTCAATTCGGTCATGGAGTAATAACACTTCAATCTCTTTCTTCCGAAATATTTCCAGGTGGGGACTGTTTCGAGCTGCGAGGAAACTATCGGCAGAAACATAATAAATATTCTTTTGAGAAAACCTCATTCTGGAAAGGTAGTCGGTGAGGGCATGAGAAGGCGTCTCTTGGTCGTCCTTTGTCGAAGAAAAGCGTAAAAGTTTGGCTATTTTCTCTCGGTTGGTGATATCTTCGGCAGGGCCTTCTTTTAAAACAGCTCCAAATTCCTTCCAGACTTCTGCATAGGTTTTAGGATCGTTCTGAGCGGTTTCTTCCAAGAGATCGAGCACTCTTTTAGTAATCGCCGATTTAATGGTTTCAACGGCTTTTGATTTTTGTAGAATTTCTCGAGAGATATTCAGGGGAAGATCATTCGTGTCCACGACGCCTCTTACAAATCGCAAATAAAAAGGTAAGAACTGCTCTACTTCATCCAAAATAAATACCCGTTGAACATAGAGCTTTAACCCGTGTTTGTGATCGCGCAACCAGAGCCCAAAAGGAGCACGCTTTGGAATGTAAAGGAGAGTAGTATATTCGAGTTTTCCTTCGACTTTGTTATGGGTCCATAGGAGTGGATCTTCAAAATCGTGTGCCACATGTTTATAGAATTCTTTATATTCTTCCTCTTTGATTTCGCTTCGTGGCCTTATCCACAGAGCGGTTGCTTTGTTAATGGTTTCATAGGTATGGGTTTCTTTGCCTTTTTCATCGCGTTTTACCATCAGAATAGGAAAGCGAATGTGATCAGAATACTTATGAATGAGGGTACGAAGTTTAAAATCGTCCAAGAGTTCTTTTTCATCTGCTTTGAGATGGAGAATAACATCCGTTCCACGATTCGACTTACGAATGGAAGTCACCGTAAATTCTCCTTGGCCATCCGATTCCCATTCGACGGCATTCTCATCTGAAGAACCGGCACGTTGGGTTTTTACGGTTACTGTATCGGCCACAATAAAAGAGGAATAAAAACCTACGCCAAACTGACCAATGAGGGAGAGATCTTTTGCTTTATCACCCGTTAAGGCAGACAAAAATTCCTGCGTGCCTGATTTGGCAATGGTGCCAAGATGATCGGTCACTTCTTGTTCTGACATGCCAATACCATTGTCAGAGACTGTAATAGTTTTGTTAGATTTGTCAGCCGTAATCTGAATTTTAAGTTCAGAGTCTTTTTGGAGAAGCTCTGGCTGCTTCAAGGCTTCAAAACGGAGTTTATCCAGAGCATCTGAAGCATTTGAGATCAGTTCGCGCAGGAAAATCTCCTTGTTGCTATAGAGCGAATTCACCATCAACCGCAAGAGTTGTTTAATTTCGGCTTGAAAATGATGTTTTTCTTTTGTTTTCACGATAGTCATCCTCAGATAAGAATTTTTTCAGGGGTATTGTATCAAAAAATACGGGACCATCCAGTTGTTTCCTTTTCTATTTTTCCCGCATAAGGGAGGAGTTAAAGAAGTAGTTAATAGTCCGTCTTCAACACCTTCAAAAAAGATTGGAGCTGGCGACAGGAATCGAACCCGTGACCGGCTGATTACAAATCAGCTGCTCTACCGTCTGAGCTACGCCAGCACTTAGATGTGCTTAAATCTTACAGAATTTTATTCCCCCTTACTATAAGCCATAGCGCTCCAGTTGTGATAGGATTTTAAAAAATGTCCTTGTCATCTTCTGCTCTTATTGTCCGAAATATCGGCTGCCAGCCCTACTTGCCTATTTGGCGTTCTATGCAAACCTTCACGGAACGGAGGACGTTGGAAGATCTCGATGAGTTTTGGGTGTTAGAACATCCTCCCGTTTTTACACAAGGACTGGCTGGGAAAAAAGAACATGTTTTATCTTTAGGAGACATCCCACTCATTTATACCGACCGAGGCGGTCAAGTCACCTATCACGGACCTGGACAAATCGTGGTATATTTCTTGATGGATTTAACTCGGAGAAAATGGGGGCCTAAACGACTGGTGCAGACAATAGAAAATGCAGTTATCGCCCACCTTTCGCATTTGCACATTGCGGCGCATACCTGTGTGGGTGCACCAGGGGTTTATGTTGAGGGGGCTAAAATAGCCTCCATAGGACTTCGCATTCGGCGGGGATGTTCCTATCATGGACTCAGTTTTAACGTACATATGGATCTGGAACCCTTTTCACGGATCCACCCGTGTGGCTACCCCGGTCTTCCTATAACACAACTGTCCCTGTTAGGAGGTCCGTCTAGTCTCGAGGAAGTCAAACTTATGCTCATGACGTATTTGATAGAACACCTCGGCTACACTCATCCTCTCTATTTAAAAGAAGCCTATTCATGACCTTAGAAACCTCCACTTTATCTCCCACCCCTGAATCGAGACGTCAAGAGAAAATGGCGCGGATCCCTATTAAAATTGAGCCAGGCGAACCCCCACTTCGAAAACCTGAATGGATCCGCATTAAAATCCCTAGTTCTTCTAAAATAACCGAACTTAAAACCAATTTTCGAGAAAATCGTTTGCATACTGTTTGCGAGGAAGCGGCTTGTCCGAATCTTTCGGAATGTTTTAGCCATGGGATCGCTACTTTTCTCATTATGGGGGACATTTGTACGCGTCGTTGTACGTTTTGTGATATTGCACATGGAAAACCAGCCCATTTAGATGAAGAAGAACCTAAAAAATTAGCAGAAACCATCGCTCAAATGCAGTTAAAATATGTAGTCATTACCTCTGTCGACCGGGATGACTTGCGAGACGGAGGGGCTTCTCATTTTGTGCGGTGTCTTAAGGCCATTCGCAACAGGACTCCACCTATTCATATTGAAATCTTAGTTCCTGATTTTCGAGGTAAAATAGAGGCCGCTTTAGACATTTTGGCCACATTTCCGCCGAATGTTTTTAACCATAATCTTGAAACGGTTCCGAGACTTTACAAAGCTGTGCGGCCAGGTTCCGATTACTCAGGCTCTTTGGAATTGATTCGACGATTTAAGGAACGGTGCCCTACTGTTCCTACTAAATCGGGTTTAATGTTGGGGCTTGGGGAGCGAGAAGAAGAACTCATCGAAGTGTTAAAAGATTTACGAGCGCATCACTGTGAAAGGCTGACATTAGGGCAGTATTTGCAACCCAGCCGCTATCATTTCCCAGTAAAGCGTTATGTTGCTCCCAGTGAGTTTGCGTCACTTAAAAAGCTAGCAGAAAATCTGGGATTTACACATGTTGCAAGCGGCCCGCTCGTCAGATCTTCTTATCATGCAGAAGAACAAGCGGCAGGGAGATCGGTAGGTTAAAGCCCGCGTAGGTCTACAGGTTCTTTTGAAGTAAGCATTGAATTTTCATTCCGCACTTCAGATAACGCCCTTTCTAAGTCAACGGACACGAGGCGAGAAACTCCCGGCTCCTGCATGGTCACACCGATAAGATGGGTTAATTTTGTCATAGTGATTTTATTGTGGGTCACGAGAATGAACTGAACATCCTTAGCTAGCGCTTCAATGAGGGAGCTAAACCGCTCGGTGTTGACATCATCGAGTGGAGCATCGACTTCATCACACATACAAAAAGGCGCCGGATTGAGGCGGAAAATAGCAAACATCAGGGCTATGGCCGTGAGCGCTTTTTCACCCCCTGAAAGGGAATGAATCGAGCGATTAGCCTTACCCGGCGGATGTGCAATCACGTTGACACCTGTCGTCAATAAATTAGGCTCTGTCATTTCAAGCCAGGCTTTTCCTCCCTGAAATATTTTTGGAAAGAGCTGCCCAAATTCTAAATTCACAGCTTGAAACGTCGCTTGAAAACGGCTTTTCGTCGCTGTATCAATTTGGGCAATAGCCGCCTCAAGCGTTTGAAGCGCATTCTGCAAGTCTTCCACCTGTTTATCCAAAAATAATTTGCGTTCCGATTGTTTGGCATGCTCTTCTATGGCCACTAAATTAACAGGCCCCATTTGTTCACAATGCTTTTTTACTTTTTTGAGCCGCCGCTCTAATTGATCTTCGGTTTCGGGATCTGCCAAAGACAAAGATTCACTCTCTTCCCCAATCCCCCAAAGCGTCGCCTGCTCTTTCCAAGTTGAAAGTCGAACGCGGGTTTCCTCTGCAGCGAGTTTTTTATGTTCTATTTCTGTACGCAATTTGTGGAGCTCACTTTCTAGCACCACACGGTGTGCTCGTTTGGATTTTTGCATTTCTTCTACCGTTTGCAGAGCTTTATGCCCTTCTGCTACCGCCTGTTCCGTATTTTTTTGCTCCCGACGTTTTGTCTCTTCTTGTTCTTTTAACAGAACCTCTTCTTCTTGCTGCCGCTTGAGTTCTGCGCTCACGGCATTTTTCTCGTTCCGCAATTGGTCTAAAGCCGTCTGGGACCGTTTCAAATTCAGCTCTGCTTGCTCTACCCTCACCGCTTGTACCTGTTCATTTAAAGACAGTTCCGAAACGCCCTCTTTGTAATGGTCGTATTCTTTCTTGCAGTCTTTGAAAGCCTGACGTCCGCTAGAGCGCTCTTCCTGCAAGGCTAACACCTTCCGTTCTGTTTCTTCTTTTTGAAGCAGCCGGTGCTCGAGTTCTAATGTTATTTGCTGTATGTTTTTTTGATGCGAAGACTGTTCCTCTTCAAGTTCTCCTAAGAGTTTTTGTGCGTCTTCTTTTTCCTTCAGCTCACGACTCAAAAGAAGTGTCTTGGTTTTTTTTTCCGCTGTCCCTTCGCTCTTCTCCAAACGTTCCTTGGTTTCTTGCTCACGAAGGCGTTTGCATTCGTTCTCTATTGCCTTTTCTTTTTGCTTCACGGCTTCTCGCTTTGTTTTGAAAATGTCTAGCTGCCGTTCTTTTTCTTGCAATAAATGTGCAAGTTCAGTCAGTTGTTGTGCTCGGTGGAATGCGGTTTTTGCATGCGCTTCCTGTTTTTGGATGCGCCCCCAATGTTTTCCCAACCAAACACCCTCTTGGGTGATCACAGATTCGTGGAGGGACAATGTTTTTTGAATACGAAAAGCGTCTTCCAAGGAGTCTACAACGATGATCCCATTAAGGAGAGAGCTGAAATCGTACTCGGAATGAATTTTGGTAAGGAGCAAAGATGGATCAGTTAAAGGAAGCCCATTTTTTTGGGGATGAGGAACAATGAACGCCCAATTTCCCCATGTGGGCGCTTGGATAAAATCATGGACGAGGGAAAATAAAGTCTCCTCTTCCGGGAGGCAGTGAGCACCCAACAAATGGGAAAGTACGCATTCTACTGCACGCTCATAGCCAGGCTCTATTTGAATAAGGTCCAATACGGTGGGGAAGGATAAAATCCCTTTTTGATTCAACCAGTCGCTTAACTCCCCGCTACCCCCCCCGAGTGCAACTTGCTGTTCAGTTTTAAGCTTCCACTCTTCTTTTTGAATTTCCTTAAGCGCTTTTGAAAGTAAGTCCTCCTCCGACAGAATGGCTTCATGCTCTTTTTTTAAGGTTTCAAGCTCCTCCGTATAGGCTAAAAGCCTGGTATGAGAAGCCGCACACTGTGCTCCTTTCTCTTCTATCTTTGCGGTGATTACAGCCAGCTCTTTGGGAAGAAGGCTGTTTGAAAATTCTTCTATTTTTTTTTGAAGATACTCTAAACGAACCGCTTTGCGGGCCTCTTCCGTTTTTTTATCTTGCAACAAAAGTGCACTCTGGCGCGTGTGGGCCAAAAGAGCCTGGTAGGCTTTATTTTCTTCCTCATATTTTTCGTCACACCTCTCCAGGTTTTTTTCAAGATCGTGATAGGTTTTTGAATGGTTCTCTAATTGTATACGGAGATCGGCTAACTTCAGTTGAAGCTGCGATTGATGACTTTTGGCCTCTTCCCTCTCGGTCGCTGCCGTATGGATAGTATGAGAAGCCTCCGTTTGTTCGCGGTCAATTTCCTTTAGGCGGTTTTCAAAACCCTGCACTTTTTGATGATGATGGATGACCGCTTGTTCAAGGCGTGCGGCCTGGCCACTTAACTCGTAATAGTGCACTTGGAGTTGATTTTGTTTTGCTCCTGCCTCATGCAAATAAAGCGCATCCTCTTCACAGGTTTGTTCAAAAGCGCGGGAAGCTTTTTCTTGTTCTTGAAGTGCTTGCTGCAGCCTCTCGATTTCAGTTTGAAAAATTTGATTCTGCTCACTCAAGCGATGCCAACGTTTGGCATATAATGCGGTTTGAAGTGACCGTTCTTCTTGTTTCAGAGTTTTATATTCTTCTGCAAGCGTTGCCTGCTCCTTGAGTTGAGATAAACTCTGTGTGAGTTCTTGCCTGACGTCATTAATTCTATTGAGATTCTGACGAGTCCTTTCGATTTTGCTCGTCGTTTCTTTTCGATTTTCTTTGTAATGGCTCAAACCTGCGGCTTCTTCAAAATAGGTTCTGAGAACCTCTGGTTTAGCTTCAATAAAACGAGAAACTGTATTTTGTTCAATGATGGCATAGCTTCTTTGCCCCAAACCCGTCCCTAAAAATAACTCGGTTACGTCACGGCGTCGGCAGGCGACATGATTTAAGTAATAGCGGGATTCTAGATCTCTTGTCATTTCCCGTTTTACACTCAATTCCGCACAGGCTTTGTAGGCACCCCCGATTCGACCTTTGGTGTTATCAAATATCAATTCTACTTGAGCGTACGAGAGTGGCTTTCGAATACTCGATCCATTAAAAATAACATCCAGTCCTGTTTCTCCCCTCAAAAATTTTGCAGAGGACTCCCCAAGCACCCACCGAACAGCATCTATAATATTAGACTTTCCACACCCATTGGGACCGACTATCCCGACTCGGCCATCTGGAAAATGGAGGGTAGACGGCTCTGCAAATGACTTGAATCCGACCAGTTTAATCGTGGCTAAATGCATGGCGAAAGTTCCTTTTCTGGCGTCTTTTTTCCACACAGGCACTGTCGAGCGATAAACCACGTGCCTGAGAGAGATCTCGAACCCTTAAAAACTATGCATAAACATTGCAATGCATTGATTTCAATGTATTTTTTTAACATGCCCAAAAATAACACAAACTTCGGAAAATAAGAAGCGGCGCACCCATTTCCCTGTTATCACCAAATAATTCACAAACTTATCCACAGTTTTTGTGGATAAGTTTTTAACCGTTTCCCAATACGTTGCCATGCCCTCATATTTGGATCAAGTATCAAAGGATAGATGGGAAGGTTTAACTCAATCCCAAAGTTTTATTCTGCCGGATCTAAGCGCTTACGCTTGATCGGACCCAAGCAGGCAGCGGAAAATACACAGTGAACCACCCGTCAGCCTAAAATTGGTGGACCGCTCGCAAAAAGCGCTCGCTTTGTCCACCCTACAAAAACTACTTACCAATCGATTGGAAAAAACTTATTTGACGGCGTACTAGTGGATAAAAGTTTGGGGGAATTCAGGTACTAAGAATAATACGTTTGATACCAGAGAACAAAGCGTTCAATGCCAACGGAAATAGGAGTCGTCGGTTTAAATCCAACCTCTTGCTTCAGATCATCACAATCCGCATAGGTTTCTGGAACATCCCCAGCCTGTAAAGGAAGATATTTTTTTTTAGCTTCTACGCCAAGCGCACGTCCAAGCAATCTAATCAGCTCCTCCAAATCTACAGGATTTTGATTACCCATATTATAAAGACGATACGGCGCACTGCTCTTGCCTGGCACGCGAGAAGATCTCTCCCAAGAAGGGTTTGGGGTTGGAATATGCTCGCACACGCGTAATATCCCTTCGACAACGTCATCAATATACGTAAAGTCTCTCTTCATTTTGCCATAGTTGTAAACATCAATGGTCTTCCCGGCAAGCAGAGCCTCTGTGAATTTAAAAATAGCCATGTCAGGCCGACCCCAGGGTCCATAGACTGTAAAAAATCTTAACCCCGTCGTCGGGATCTGATAAAGATAAGAATACGTGTGCGCCATCAACTCATTCGCCTTTTTGGTGGCCGCATACATCGAAATAGGATGGTCAACGTTGTGAGAAACTGAAAAAGGCTTTTTTTGATTCAGTCCATATACAGAGCTGGAAGAAGCATAAACCAAGTGCTTAACATTCGAATGTCGACAGCCTTCTAAAATATTCAAAAATCCTACCACATTGCTATCAACATACACAAAAGGATTTTCGAGCGAATAGCGCACCCCCGCCTGAGCAGCCAAATGAATCACACTATCGAAGTTGAACTTCTGGAATAACTCTAAAGTCTTGACCTTTTCTCGTAAATCAAGTTCGACAAAAGAAAAATTTGGAAAAGGAGTTAACTGAGAAAGCCTATCTTTTTTAAGCGCTACACTGTAATAAGGATTTAAATTATCTATCCCAACGACTTCTTTTCCCAACTGAAGCAACCGGTGTGCGGTGTGATACCCAATAAATCCTGCAACCCCCGTTACCAAAATACGAATGACGTCTCTCCCCGCTAACCCCCTATTGAGTTTGTAGTGTGGGTTTTCTGGCTCAACTTGCATGGGTGATACCCTACCACAATTCGTTAAGACGTTGGATAAGTCTTGAATAGAACTTGCTAACTCCATTCATTTCGACAATAATAGAAATAAGCATATATTTTTATTATAAAAATCGAAATGAAAAAAGTTGAAATCATTTGGCGGGAGCTTTTATATCAAAGTCTAGAGAAACAAGTCTTTCGTTTTACGCAAAAAAATTTGGCTGCACGATTCAAAGTTTCTGTCAGTACAGTGCATCAGGCAATTAGTCTCCCCAGAAAATTACATGCCGTACGTGTGACCGGTCGATATTTTGAAATGATTCAGGTAGAAAAAATACTGTATTTGTGGGGAACTTATCGAAATCCTTTTAAAGAACTGATCTATGAAACCTTTGTTGCCCAATCGGCTGCTCACATTGAAGGACAATTGCCGCCCGGAACTTTGTTAACAGGGTACGGGGGGTTTAAAGAACGGTTTCATAATACTCCTGCAGAGTACGCCCATGTTTATTGTTATTCAGAAAATCTTAACGAGATTAAAAGACGATTTCCCGCTAACAAACAGCAAGCGCCTAACTTGTGTGTATTTTCTCCTGATCTATTTTTAAAATTATACCCTGCGCTGCCTCTCGCGCAGATTTTTGTCGATATTTGGAATTTACCAGAATGGTATTCAAAAGATTTTATTGCAGCCTTTAGACACAACTATGCCACAGTTTTGGAATGACAATATAACGCAAAAAAGTTTCGATTTTTTGCGTTCGCTTGGCAAACACTATCAATTTGTATTGATTGGCGGATGGGCGATTTATCTTTATACCCATGCAATGAAATCAAAAGATGTCGATATTGTTTGTCCTTTTGAGGAATTTGCCAAATTAAAATCCGATTATATCGTCACTAAAAATCCACGATTAAAGAAATATGAAGTTAAGTGTGATGGTTTTGATTTAGATATCTATGTGCCATTTTATTCAGAATTAGGGGTAAAACCAGAAGTGCTGCTGGAAACGGCAATTACCCAAGAAGGGTTTAAAGTTCCCAGATTGCGAGATTTAGTGATTTTAAAGCTTTTTGCTTACCATGATCGGCGGGGGACTTTAAAAGGGGAAAAAGACAGAATTGACATTCTGAGCATTCTTAAAAATTGCACAGTCGATATAAAAGAGTTACAGCAAAAATTGCAGGAGGGGAAAAAAGAAAATTTATTTGCAGAATTTAAGAACTTACTCACTACCACCAGAAGCGTTCCCGAATTAGAAATCACTGATTATGCCATGAAAAAAATCAAAAAACGTTATGCATTTTAAATCTACCCAACCAACCATTTTTAATAATGACTTCTTTCATAACCGCCAGACTTTAAATCCCACCGCTTCTAAACGTTGTCTGTCAAACGCGGACTTTACATCAATAAAAGGAGCGCCTTCTTTTATTTTCTGAGCCAGCGCTTCGATATCGATGCGGAGAATCTCTTGATGCGGAACGGCCGCAATCACTGCAGAGTAGAACGAGTGTTGTCTCCAGTCCACTAGCTCTAGTTCATAGGCTCTGTATGCTTCTGCCTGTTCGACCACTGGATCCCAAACAAAACTCTTCACCCCATAAGAGATAAGTTCCTGGATAATATCAACAACCCGTGTATTACGAATATCTCGACAATTTTCTTTGAAGGCAAGGCCCATCACAAGACAAGAAGCTCCCTTCACAGGTTGTTCATGGCGAATCAATTGCTTTACAGTTTGTTCGGCAATAAATTTCCCCATCCCATCATTGATCCGACGCCCTGCTAAAATAACTTGGGGGTGATACCCCATCTGCTCCGCTTTATACGTGAGATAATACGGATCGACACCAATACAATGGCCACCCACCAACCCAGGCTTAAAAGGCAAAAAATTCCACTTGGTGCTTGCGGCCTCAAGCACGCTTGACGTATCAATGTTAAGCGCCTTAAAAATAATCGCAAGCTCATTCACCAGTGCGATATTTAAGTCCCGCTGAGTGTTTTCAATCACTTTTGCCGCTTCAGCCACTTGGATGCTCGAAGCCTTATAAACGCCAGCAGGGATAATCGTTTCATACAGCGCTGCGATTTTTTCTACCGTTTCCAGATCTTGCCCTGCTACGACTTTAACAATCGTTTCTAACGTATGTTTTTTATCTCCCGGATTGATACGCTCTGGAGAATACCCCACTTTAAACCCTTCTCCACATAAGAGGCCTGAATACTGTTCTAATAAGGGCACACAGACTTCTTCAGTTACTCCGGGATAAACGGTCGATTCATAAATGACCACCGCACCTTGTTTCATATTCTGCGCCACTATTTTTGTGGCTTCTCTCACAAGGGTTAAATCAGGCTGCTTAGCAGAATCCACAGGTGTTGGAACGGCAACAATAATAAAATCTGCTTCCTTTAGGGCCATAGGCGAAGCGGTGAGCTGAAGATGGGTGGCCTTTGTAAAGTCAGCTAAAGAAAATTCTTTAGCTGGATCAGTTTTTTTCTGGTAAGCGTGGATCTTCTCTTCCGAAACATCAAAACCAATGGTAGAAAGGGTTCGACCAAATGCCAACGCCAGTGGCAAGCCCACATAGCCGAGGCCTACAATTGCAATAATAGGGTTTTTCATTTGCTTTAGTTGGTGGACCGCTCGCTACGCTCGCTTTGTCCACCCTACAAGTCGCTTAAGGGACAAAAAGCAAAGGCAGCAGAAAATACACCGTGAACCACCCCCACACCATTTGAGTCAAGGCATTACCACTTCTTTCTTCCTAAATCGTTGTTTTAGCCCCTTTGTAAAATCAAAGGCTTCTAACTTTTGCGGTGGAATATGCTTTTTTATGAAATGAAGGAGGAATACTACAAAAATGCTCGCCACAAATCCTATTACCCCACCTAACATTACCATTTGTCTTCGTTTGGGCGACTCCCGCCCATCCGGCACTACGGCCGGATCGATGATGGAAAACGCAAACTCTTCTCTGGCATCCGTTAGCGTCAGGGACTGAATTTCCTTTTCCATTAAACGATATAAAATTTCTCGCACTTCTACCCAACTGGTTTTTTTAATTTGCTGCTCAAGGTACTGAATACTTTTACTGGCTTCCTCCCTTCCCCCTTCTCGAATATGATTATTCAGGGACTTCACCAGCTGATTAGCCCATAACGCCGCTCGCTTAGGCTCGCCCGAATAGAGGGTGAGCGTCACCAACCCCGTTTTAACGTCTTTAGAAACCTTCATACTGGGATAAAATGCCCTATATGCCTCTGACGCACTGGGGATATCCCCTCGCCAACGGGTGTGCTTGGCATCCCATTCACTTTCAAACAAAACCGGCAAGAGATTTTGCTCTTCAATAAAATGTTGGATAAATTTTCGAGACTTTAAGATGGCGAGGTAAGCGTCTACAGAGCCAGTACCGCGCCCCCCAAGATCAATCCCCATCACCGAAGCCAGCCCTCCGTACTGAGCCGCCAATTGTGCCCCCGTACTCTGTGTCTCCCTAGAAGCTACAGGGGAGAGCAGCACCTCCGCTTTATACTGAGGTGCTTGCCAAAGCGCATAAACTACAGAAAAGATGAGGGCACAACTGGTAATGGCCACAATAAGGAAACGGCCTTTCCAGAGTTCCCTGGCAATTTCCATCAGGTCGATTTCGTCTTCTTCGGGCGAAAGCGGATAGGGCGAATAGGAAGGAAGACCTTCGCGGTCGGACTTGGGCGGCTGCCAGGGCGGCTGGGTACTCATATTCATATTATTTCACTAAGTTCGTCAGCGCAGCGACGGTGACTGCAGACTGATACAAAATCTGCGTGACTTTAGTCCACAACTCCAGTGGCTTTATATGGTCGACATCGAGCGGCACTACAATAGTATCCCCAGGGGCGATAGGTTGCTCCGTTCTAAACCAACGAGTCCCTGCAGGGTGCGTCATGCCACCATTGGCCTTAATAATATACACGTGCCCTTCGTCCGCTTTTACCGTCACCCCCCCGCTTCGCTCAATGTAATCTTCCGTACTTAACGAAGCGTCATACAAGTGTGAGATCGGAACTTGAACTTCCCCCATGACACTCACTTCCTGTCGGAACCGTGGGATAAAGAGCCTATCCCCACTCCGGAGCTTTACATCATACGTTTTTGGATCTTTCAAGGCTCGGTTAAGGTCAATTACCAAACGCCCAAGCGGGACAGCACTATCCAGTTTTTCAAGTAGCCCCGATTTTTCCTCCATGGCAGCTCGTTCACTTTCACTTTTTTCGTTTACCGTTGCCTGGATTTGTTCAGCCTCTAACTCCGATTGGACACGTGCTTTGACCTCTTTCAACCGTTCTGCTTCTGTTTTTATTAAATCTTCTCGCGTAAAAATGGCCGCTTCTACATAGGCTCCCTCCGTTATTCCTCCAGCTCGTTTAATGATCTGGCTTAAAGTCTCATCCCGAGAAATAGTGTATTCCCCAGGAAATTGCACTTCCCCCTCTATTGTGACGTACTCCCTATTGCTAAAATTGGGAAGCCTTTGAATATGAAGGACATCATGGGGACTCAAATAACTTTCCGCCATTTCTTGGCCATTGCCAAGGGAAATAGAAACATGCTGAATTTCGCGCGACTTTTTAGCTATGATTTCATATCGCGTAATTTCTGCACCCAAACTAAAGGCGTTTTCTGTTAACCCCCCCGCCGCAATAAGCAAGCGTTTCACAGACATTTTATCTTCGAGGGGGTATTCCCCAGGAAAGCGAACCCGGCCGGTCACGCGCACGATTTTTTCAGGCTCTCCTATTGAAGCTTGGAGACGTAATGCATCCACAACCGTTTTTAAAAGTTTTGGCCTATTGTGTTTGGGCCCAAACACAACAATTTCATCTGCAGGCTGAAGGGGAATAGCTTCTCCTTGAATCGTATTCAAATTGACAGAAAATACCTCACCATAACCCGTAGGCTCTTTTTTTCGATACACCAGAACATAGGCAAGATCGGCTTCCGGTAAAAGCCCTGCCCCTGCTTGAAGCGCGCCCCCTAAATGCATGTGTTCATGAAAAGGGTAGGCGCCCGGAAATTTGACATGCCCAACGATTTTTATAACCGCAGGATACTTTTGATAGCTGGCCTGACTCACCAATTCTTCCACAATAGGTTTAATAGCATCTTGCCGCCCCTCTTCCATTCCAAACACGGTCAATTCATCTCTTGGCATTAGAACAAGATCACCTTCCTTCCCTAGATTCTTTAAAGCATTCTCTAAATTAACGGCTAGAATTTGAATTTCCTGTGTGGGCGGAAGCGCTCTTTTAAGAATGGCATAATTTAAATCGGCTTTTGGTTTAAGTTCATCCACCGACTTCACCAGATCTGACACTCGGATCCCTTCTTTCCAGGCATACCCACCCGGGCGCCATACATGGCCTTTTACATAAACTACATTTTCCATTTTTTCTAAAATAGGAAACACACGTATGACATCCCCATCCTGAAGACGCACTTCCTGATTATGCGGCTCTGTTAAATCAAGATCTCGAATAGTTCGGTCTCCCTTTGCATCAATTCGCTCAATACGAGAACTTTTGGGATAGGACGTTGGCAAAAATCCCCCCGCAAGCTTGATAAGTTCTTTCACAACCTTTTCTTCTTTGAGTTCGTAGATGGCAGGCCTAAGGACTTCTCCTCCCACGGCAATACGTTTGCCAACTGGCGGAATAAAAATGACATCGCCTGGCAACAACCGTTTATCGCCCCGCGTATCCCCTTTTAACAAAAGATCATAGAGATCGAGCGTTTGAACCACCTTGCCATTTCGTTTGAGTTCTATCAACCGCAGCGAACCGGTAGGCAAAACACCCCCACTCGCTAAAAGGGCGTTGGTGAGTGTCGTCAGTCCACTAACGGTATAGGCGCCTGGCCGCTTGGCTTCCCCCAAAACAAAAACTTGAATGGAGCGAAGTTCTCCCATCGTGATACTGGCATTGAACCCAATCAATTGTTTGTTAATTCTATCTTGAAGGAGTGCTTTAAATTCATCAAAACGCAATCCAGCTACGGTGATGGGCCCTATTTCTGGAAAATCAATATTGCCTTCCCTTGTCACCATCAGTTCATGAACCAAGTTCTCTTTTCCAAACAGCTGAATTTTGACTGTATCCCCAGGCCCCAAAATATATTCCGAAAGCACAGGAAGCTGTGTCATCAAAGAAAAGGGGGAAGAAGCGCTTTGAGTGAATAACTCATATCCAAAAAGTTTTAGAACTTGTTCATCTGGAGACGGCTGCATTTCCGTTTGAGGTGCAAGGCCGACATTGAAAGGCGTTTTAACGAGAGCAGAGCCTTTTTGCGCGATAGGCTTTCCTTTTGAAAGATCAGAAACAGCACCTCGTGAAACTCCTTTTTCCTTTACGAATAGAGATAGTTCCCGCCGTTCGGACTTCATTTCATCCAGATTCTTTTTTCCTTCTTCTGGTGTCTCTTCTGGTGTCTCTTCTGGTGTCTCTTCTTCTAATGCGAGCGCATCGGATTTCATTTCATCCGGTAGCTTTTTAGAGGATGGTTCCTTTTTGGGCTCTTTTATATTTTGTTCACGAAGTGCTGCTTGTTTTTGCTCAGGCGTTAAGCGCTGAAACTGTTCAAATAATTGGCGCTTTTCTTCAGGAGAAAGATTTTGGAAAGTTGGATTTTGTGTCTTTGCGTAAGCTGATGGCACTACCCACAAAACACTCACAAGGGTCAAAAAAATAATATTCCATATAAAAAACCGAGATGGGATCTGCATAAATATATTTTCCTCGTTCCATAAAACTCGATGTTTAAGTTTTTTTGATTGTGCTGAATAGATCAAAAACTTAAACATCGAGTAAGAAAGCAATCAAGGATTATAGAATCCCTCCTGACAGCTGCACAAGGGGCATAGAGGATCTTTTATGACTGAAACTTCTCTGAATACCATCGTCAACGCATTGAGAAGTAAGAGCTTGCCTTTTAACGTTTGGCCAATACCCAAGAGAAGTTTAAGCGTTTCCGTCGCCTGAATACTCCCCACAATCCCTGCAACAGAACCCAAAATCCCGCTCATCTGACAGGTGTCTTGAACTGCAAACACTTCTGGATATAAACACTGATAGCAAGGGCTTTTTGGATCTCTCGGGTCAAATACGGTCACTTGCCCGTCCATTCGAATCGCAGCACCGGACACCAATGGTTTTTTATGGTAAACACTCATCCGATTCAAAGAAAACCGTGCCCCGAAATTATCAGTACAGTCCACAATAACATCCACTTGTTTCAGCGCACATTCTAGTTCTTCTAGGTTTTGTCCTGATAAGAGTGTCACTTCTACGGCTGGATTCAGAGATTTGAGTGCGAGGAGAGCAGACTGTACTTTAAGTTCCCCCACCGTTTCCATGCGATGGATGATCTGTCGCTGTAAATCTGGAATATTCACTCGGTCAAAATCGGCAAGAACTAACTGACCGACGCCCGCTGCTGCCAAATAGAGCGCAACAGGAGAACCCAATCCTCCAAGTCCTACAATTAAAACTTTTGCCTCAAGCAACCGACGTTGGCCAGATTCACCTATGCCAGGCAATACCACTTGGCGGCTATACCGCTCTAATTGTTCTTTGCTCAACATTTGTAATGATTCACCAACCACTAACCACTAACCACTTCTTTTTCTCCCCACCACAACTCTTGGGTGTCCTGCAAGATCACAATACCCTTGAAGTTCCGAATAGCCTCTACTCGCTAATGCCTTCATAAGTTTAGGCTGCTGAGACCATCCATGTTCTAACAACAACCACCCATTGGGTTTTAAAACATCCCAGGATGATTCGATAATTTTGAAGAGCTCACAGTAGCCTTCTTCTTTTGAAAATAGTGCGATTTTAGGCTCATAACTTATTCCTTCTCCTTCTTCATATTCAGCAATATAAGGGGGATTGCTTAAAATGACATCATAGCCCGCATGAGGCAGTGCTTGGCACCAATCGCCTTGATAAAATTGGATTTTCAGAGGAGCATGCCGCTCCCTATTTTCTTTTGCGATTTCCAAAGCTGCCAATGAACAATCTGTAGCGGTTATATTCCAGTTGCTTCTTTCTTTAGCAAGCGCTACAGCAATGGCGCCACACCCTGTTCCAAGATCTGCAACTTCTAAAGTCTCGTCTCGGTAAGTGACGATGTGTAAACAAGTTTCGACTAAGGTTTCTGTTTCTGATCTTGGAATGAGGACAGAAGGGAGCACTTTGAACTTAAGCGACCAAAATTCTTTTTCGCCAACCAAATAGGCTATCGGTTCACCTAACATGCGTCTTTCTACTAAAGCTTGCAACGCCCTTTCTTGTGTGTGATCAAGACGCAGTTCAGGTTCACCACAGATTTGGCTACGGGCAACTCCCAAGACATAAGCCAGTATTATTTCTGCATCTAGGGAAGGCGTATCACTGGCTAAGGCTAAACGAGCAGAAAGGATTCTGATGGATGTTGTCATTTCATTCACACTCGCACACACCCAAAACTGCCGCAATAGTATTGCCCACATAAATTAAGGGGATCTGTGTCCGTTCCCACGGCGGAATTCCCCTCTCTTGAAAAATGTTTTTCAAAGAACGTCTGCTTGGCGCGCCTATAGGCTTACACCGCTCTCCTCCTTGCCGAAAACGAATCGTAATGGGTTGATGAGTCGTCTCAAGAACTGCACATAGTCGGGCACTCAACTCTGATTTTTGAACTGTGATCGAAAGCGATGGGATCTGAATCGAATCCTTCCCATTCCACTCAATAATTTGAGTGAGATCATGCTGAAGTCTAGGGGGAAGCAGAAATAAGATATCTCGATAACGACGAATTTCAACCCCTCGCCATTCAACTACCGGCATCGCATCTGCTTTTGCCATTAAAACTTCAGATAACACTTGTTGTAATTTTTTATAAGAAGGGGGAGAAACCCCAAGCGCTTTTATCCAAAAGCGTACACAATTTTTTTGACGGCACCTTGAAAGCATTGTTAGTTTTTTAATGGCCAGGGTGTTTGCCACTTTCCCCTTCACCGTTTCTAAATCTTGTTCAGCGACTTCGCTCAAAAGTTCATAGGTTTCTTCGCTTATCTTAGCAAGCCTTAATAGGGGGCGATAAAACCCAGGCCATCTTTTTTTGAGCATAGGAAAAATCTGGTGCCGAAGGAGATTTCTATCAAAACGAACATCCTGATTACTGGAGTCTTCAATCCAATGTAGATGGGTTTCTTTCGCATAGTTTAAAAGTTCTGCCCGTCGGAGCTGCAAGAAAGGTTTTAATAAAACCCCGGCCCCCATTGAGCTCATCGGCTGCATGCCAGACAAGCCTATGACTCCACAGCCACGCATGATCCGCGAGAATAGGGTTTCGGCCTGGTCATCTTCCTGATGTGCTGTGGCGACAAAGTTCATGGGAGAAACTAAGAATTCTTTGAATACTTCCAGACGAATGATCCGCGCTTTTTCCTCCAAACTTTCTCCTTTTTGCTGTTTGACCTCTATACGTCTTACAACAAGAGGGACCGAGAGCTCATCACAGATCTGCCGACAATGGGTTTCCCATTGATGAGCTTCTCTATGCAGCTGATGGTTAATGTGGAGCGCTTGGAGTTTAAATCCGAGTCTGGTTTGCAGTTCTGAAAAGGCGTGGAGTAAGGCGTGAGAATCTACGCCACCGCTATAAGCAACCCAGAGTGTGTTTTTTTGAGAGAGGAAGGCAACTTTTTGAAAGAGTATCTCTTGAACTTTTTTAACTACAGAGTCTCTGTTTTCTAACACCCTAAATAAGCCTCCTGAATTTTTTTGTTGGTTAGAAGTTCAGAGCTTTTTCCTGTTAGGACAATTTCCCCCGTTTCTAAGACATACCCACGCTGTGAGATTTTTAAAGCTTGATACGCGTTTTGTTCAACCAAAAGCACGGTGGTTCCTTCCTTATTTACTTTTTGGATAACAGAAAAAATAGTGTTTACCACTTGTGGAGCCAACCCCAAACTGGGTTCATCTAACAACAACACCCTTGGTTTACCCATCAGCGCTCTACCTATCGATAACATTTGTTGCTCGCCGCCGGATAAAGTCCCCGCTTCTTGCTTGCGACGTTCTTTTAAGCGAGGAAACAGGCTAAATATATATTCGTAATCTTGAAAGATCTCGCGACGGGAAGAGCGTCTCGCATATGCGCCTATTTCCAGGTTTTCTAACACCGTTAAATTTAAGAAAATACCTCTTCCTTCTGGCGCATGAATAAGCCCTAACCGAGTGATCTGATCTGCCTGGGTGTGAACGATAGAATGACCCTGAAATAAAATGTCGCCCGAAATGGGGGTATGCAGACCACTCACGGTTCTAAGGGTTGTGCTTTTACCTGCCCCATTCGCACCAATAAGCGAAATAATTTCTCCTTGGAAAACATCCAGGCTAATTCCTTTCAAGGCATCAATACACCCATACTGAACTCGAATATTTTGTATCGTTAAAAGGGGGGAAGTCATTTTATTCATATCTGCACTTGTAGAAAAAACCAGCGTAATTGTATACTCAAGCACCTTTTTAAAGAAGTCCTATTATGTGATGGAAAAAATAACCCTCCAAACCCTTCGTAAAATGAAAAAGACAGGCGAAAAAATTGTATGCCTGACAGCCTATGATGCGAGTTTTTCTCATGTTCTCTCTACCGAGGGTATCGAAGTCATACTCGTTGGAGATTCGTTAGGAATGGTTATTCAAGGGCATAAAAGCACTTTGCCCGTTACCCCCCAACACATTGCTTACCATATGGAATGTACGGCGCGGGGGAACCAAAACGCTTTCCTGATCTCCGACATGCCTTTTATGAGTTATGCCACCTTGCCCCAAGCGCTAGAAAATGCGGCCCTTTTTATGAGAAACGGTGCCAATATGGTGAAGTGTGAAGGTGGGCTGTGGCTAAAAGAAACCATCCAGCAACTCATTTTAAACGGCATTCCGGTTTGTGGACATTTGGGATTAACTCCGCAGTCTGTTAATGTACTCGGCGGTTATCGGGTGCAAGGGGTAACGCCAGCAGCTGCCAAAAAAATAAGTGAAGAGGCTTTTGCGTTACAGGAAGCAGGAATAGAAATGCTTATTCTGGAATGCATTCCCAGCATGCTGGCCTCTGACATTACCCAAAGTCTGCAGATCCCTGTTATCGGTATTGGGGCGGGTCCTTCCTGTGATGGGCAAATACTGGTTTTGCATGATCTTCTAGGGGTGACCCCTGGATATGCTCCAAAATTCTGTAAAAATTTTCTTATTGAGAGTCGAGAAGGGGTACAAGGCGCGGTTCGTCTTTTTATTCAGGCTGTAAAAGCGGGAAAGTTTCCGGCGGCGCAGCATAGTTTTGTGTAACCTTTATGCACTCTGCAAGATTAATAAAATATAATCCATCACTGATGGGTGGTTCGCTGTATGTTTTCTGCTGCCTGCTGCTCGCATTTGTCCCCTGCGCTCCTAGAATTTTTCAGGCCGCGCACAGTCGATGTCCTATCGCAAGTAGCGTAAAAATGCATCCTGCATTTTTACCTGAAAAATTCTACGTCGCTCGAGGACGCTCGCAAAGGCAGCAGAAAACATACCGTTCACCACCCTTCCCACCATTCAGTAAGGAGGTGCCCATTATCTATGATCCTTGTTGAAACCATTTCTGAAATTCGTCAAGCCCTTCTCCCTTTTAGAGAAGCAAGGCAAACCATTGCCTTTGTTCCAACCATGGGTAATTTGCATGCGGGGCATTGTGAACTCGTCAAAGAAGCTCGAAAACGAAGCGGCCGCGTAGTCGTGAGTATTTTTGTGAACCCCCTCCAATTTGGTAAAAGCGAGGACTTTGAACAATATCCCCGCACCTTAAAGGAAGACGTCCAAAAATTGGAGGAGGCTAAAGTGGACGTTTTATTCACTCCCTCAAGTTCTGAAATGTATCCCAAAGGACTTACCGAACACACCCAAGTGAGGGTGCCTGGTTTATCGGAAATCCACTGTGGAAAATTTCGTCCAGGCCATTTTGAAGGTGTCGCGACCGTTGTTCTTAAACTGTTTCAGTGTGTGTGTCCTCATGTAGCGTTCTTTGGAGAAAAGGACTATCAACAATATCGTGTGATTGTTGAAATGGTAAAAGATTTGTGCTTGCCGATAGAAGTTCTTTCGGTTCCGACTATTCGAGAAGCAAGCGGCTTAGCCATGAGCTCGCGTAACGGATATTTGTCGCAAGAAGAACGTTCACAGGCTACTCATATTTATAAGGTTTTAAAGTGGCTTCAAGAGAATATTCAAAAAGGACGGAGAGATTTTTTTCTTTTAGAGGAACAAGGCCAGCATATCCTTAAAGAAGCGGGCATAAAACCGCAAGAACTGTCTATCTCCCGGCGGCACGATCTTAAACCGGCTGGTCCTCATGATACGGCATTGATTGCGCTCGCCGCTGCTTTTGTGGGAGAAACCCGGCTGATTGATAATATCTTGATTGATTTACCCTAAAGGCATGTGGCTGACTGTCCTCAAATCAAAACTACATCAAGCCTGTATCACGCATACCGAACTCTTGTATGAAGGATCGTGTGCTATCGATGAAGAGCTTCTAAAAGCGGCGGGGATTTCTCCCTATGAACAAATTGAAATTTACAATATTGATAATGGTGAACGGTTTACGACTTATGCATTGTCTGCGCCCCCTGGCTCTCGTATGATTTCACTCCGGGGAGCTGCCGCCCATAAAGGAAAAGTCCATGAACGCGTCATTATTTGCGCTTATGCCATGATAGAGCCATCTGAAATAACTTATTTCAAACCAACGATTTGTTTATTAAAAGACAACCGGGTGCAATCCAGCGTATGAACTGTAATGTCTCACTAAAATGGTGGGAAAGGTGGTTTGCTGTATATTTTCCGCTGCCTTTGCGAGCGTCCCGAGCGACGTAGAATTTTGACGGCAAAAATACAGGATGTATTTTTAGCGCACTGGAGGAAAGGATATCGACTGTGCGCGGCCGTCAAAATTCTAGGAGCGCAGGGACTTTTAGCGAGCAGCAGGCAGCGGAAAATATACAGCAAACCACCCATCAACGAGGGATTACTATGAATCGTAAATTGAATATAGCTATCGTGGGTGCAACAGGCTTAGTGGGGACGGCCCTCATCGAAATTTTGGAAGAGCGACGTTTCCCCATTCAAAAGCTCTTCTTGCTTGCAAGTGCGCGTTCTGCCGGAGAATCATTGGAGTTTTCTGGAAAATCGCACACGGTTCTTGACTTGAGTTCATTTGACTTCAAAGGGATAGATATTGCTTTTTTTTCGGCGGGTGGAAAAGTATCAGAAGCCTTTGTACCGGTAGCTACAGCTGCCGGATGTATTGTTATCGATAACACCTCGTGCTTTCGTTATGAAGCGGATATTCCCCTCGTTATTCCAGAAGTGAATCCAGAAGCCATCGCTTTGTTTCGAAACCGCTTGATTATTGCAAACCCAAACTGCTCCACGATACAAATGTTAGTGGCTTTAAAACCCATTCATGATCGCGTGGGGATTGAGCGCATTAATGTTGCGACTTACCAATCCGTATCCGGCGCAGGAAGAAGGGTTCTAAATGAACTGGCCACTCAAACGACGCACCTCCTCTCTGGCAAGCCCATTGAAGTTGAATATTATCCCAAGCAACTGGGATTTAATGTAGTCCCTCAAGTGGATGTCTTCCTTGAAAATGGATACACCAAAGAAGAAATGAAAATGGTATGGGAAACACGCAAAATTCTAGGAGATCCCACTATAGAAGTAAACCCAACAGCGGTAAGAGTTCCCGTATTTTATGGCCATTCAGAAGCGGTTCACATTGAAACGCGTGCGCCAATTACACCCGAAGAAGTCAGAACCCTTTTAAGCCATGCCCCTGGCATAAAAGTGATGGACGATGAGAAAGCGCGATATCCCACAGCCGTAACCGAAGGAGCCGGGCACGATGACGTCTTTGTGGGACGTATTCGAAAAGATATTTCTCATCCGAATGGCTTAAATCTATGGGTAGTGAGTGATAATATTCGAAAAGGGGCTGCTTTAAACAGCATTCAGATCGCTGAAATTTTAATAAGGGACTACTTATAGGAATGCGCCAGTGGGGAGTGCGGAATAGGGAGAATTCTATGATGACAAAATTTTGGATAATCGGGATAAGTCTTCTGCTTTCTTTTATTGTTTTTTCAGAGGAACGGCAAAACACGTATGGTCCAACCACTGCAACAGAAACGATTTGGTCTATTGCCCAAAAAATACATCCCGATCCCGCTCTCGCAGTTAATCAAACGATTTACGCACTTTACGAAGCCAATCCTCGTGCTTTTCTGGGTAAAAACATTAATCATTTAATGAAAGGGGTTATTCTTAAGCTCCCATCAGGAAACACCATTAGGAATGTAGACCGTAAACGAGCCTGGTTGCTTATTGGAGAGCATCAACGCGCATGGGAAGCCAAGCAAAAATCAAAACTAGCTCCTCCGCCAACAATGCACACGGAAACACTATTCCCCACTCCGCATTCCGCACTCCCCACTTCCGATCTCTTGCCACAGCAAGTAGAAGCCTTAGGAAAACAAATTGAAAACCTCCAAAACACGGTTACCCAAACCCAAGAAACTTTATCTTCTTTTCAGTCGGCATCTGTTCCTCGTCCTTCACTCCCTTATTTTTTAGGATTTAAACCTTTCGAGTGGTTGTTGATTGCATTTTTGACCTTACTCACCGCGTGTATCGGATGGGTATGTTTCTCCTTAAACTCTCTTCGCCGAGCCAAGCAAAAAGGAGCCTATAGTGCGCCTTGCTTTTCGGAAGAAGATCCACCTTTTGAAAATCAACGAGTTCCTCCTCAAAAGTTTCAGGAAGAAGTGCCTTCTTCTCTCAAGCAGCTTGACGTTCTTGACGAGACATCCACTAAACTCGATTTAGCAAGAGCTTATCTTGAAATGAAGGAGCATGAGCATGCCAAACAAATTTTGCAGTCTGTTTTGAAACAAGGCAATGCAAAAGAGCGCGAAGAAGCGCATAAACTACTCGCCAATATTCCAACCGTACCCGTATAAGTCCACGTGAATATCCACCAAAATCCTTTGAAGTCGCGAAGGGGCATTTATTTACTCCCAAATTTATTGACGCTTGCCAATTTATTTGCAGGGTTTTATGCCATCATTTCGGCCATGAATGGCCATTATGCTGAGGCAGCCATCTCTGTATTCATTGCAATGATTTTGGATGGCTTGGACGGGCGTGTTGCCCGCTTAACTAACACGGAAAGTGCTTTTGGCGTCGAGTTTGACAGCCTGTCTGACATGGTAGCTTTCGGAGTTGCACCTGCTTCCATTATCTATATGTGGATTTTATTCCCGCTTGCCAAACTGGGCTGGGTGGCTGCGTTTATTTATGTGGCAGGCGCGGCGTTACGTTTGGCACGCTTTAATACTCAGATTGGGATGGCCGATAAGCGATATTTCCAAGGGTTGCCAAGCCCTGCAGCGGCTCTCGTTATTGCGGGTTTCGTATGGGTGTTCCACGCCGGGGATCCTCATAACCTTTTTTTGCAAACGACGGCTTTTAGTTTAACTGCTCTTATGGGGCTGTTAATGGTGAGCAATATTCGTTACGCAAGTTTTAAAAATGTGGATTGGAGGGGCAAAATTCCTTTTATGGTGCTCTTAGTGCTTGCGTTTTCTTTGGTAATGATTTCCATCAGCCCTTCTCAGGTGTTGTTTAGTTTGTTTTTAATTTATGCCCTATCTGGCCCCATTTTAACGTTTTGGGATCTCCATAAAGTAAAGGCTTTGCGAAAACGCTTGGGTAAGCGGGGGACAAAAAATCGTGCATGAAAGAAACTTGTCTTTCAACAGGCATAGCATTTTAAACGAAATGGGTATTCCTGTATGGGAACTTCAGTCGCCACGTTCCTACAAAACTTTAGATTTATCGCTCCTCAATTTAGATACGGACTGGCTTGTTTTTACGGAGCAAGCTCCAGCTGGCATCCAGTCTTTAGATCTGCTCTCAGCCATTTTGAAAGCCGCAAAGGCTAAACCTGTTTCTCGTAAGATTCAAGCCCGATGGTCTCCATTTACGCCAGAGCATAAACTTTACAACGATTTTACACCCAGACTGATTGTGATTATGGGAGAATATCCCGCTCAAGTTCTTCTTCATACCTTTCATACTTTGGAGGAACTTACGGGACGGATGCATAGCCTGGTTCCCTATACATGTCCCGTAATCGTCACCCATGCACTTTCTAGCATAGAGGCTTCTATCCATGACAAACGTCGCGCATGGCAGGACATTCAAATGGGGATGCGGTTATGTCAATGAATTCATCCCCATCACACATTCGAATGGCTTTGGCACAAATCAATTGTCTCGTCGGAGATGTATGGGGAAATACCGAGAAAATTATCCGGGTAGCACAACAAGCTCTTCGCCAAGCGGTGGATTTGGTTATCTACCCCGAACTTGCACTTACCGGCTACCCTCCAGAAGATTTGTTATTCAGAGCAGCACTGTATGAACAAGTCGAAGATGCCCTTCTAAGGATACAAACTGAAATTCGAAGCATGACTCTCATCATAGGGCATCCTGCGAGGAGTGAAAAAGGGCCCCTTAAATTTCCAACGCCTTCTAGTCTGGCTTATAACGCAGCCACAATCATTCAGAATGGAAAAAGAATCGCCACCTATTTTAAGCAATGCTTGCCTAACTACCATGTGTTCGATGAACGTCGCTATTTTGCACCTGGGCACTCTCCTTGTGTGTTTTTAATCAAGGGGTTTCCGTTCGGGGTGACAATTTGTGAAGATCTTTGGGAACCTCATCCTATCCAACAATCTAAACACAAAGGCGCAGAGTGTCTTATTAACATCAATGCTTCCCCTTATCATCTCGGAAAATATAAAAAACGATTGGCGCTCCTCACGCTACGTGCCCAAGAAACAAACTTACCGATTGTCTACAACAATCTTGTAGGGGGCCAAGATGAACTTATTTTTGATGGCCATTCTCTTATTGTGAATGCTAAAGGGCAATTGGTTGCCGCGTTGCCCCCTTATCAAGCGCTTGTGGAAATTATTGACTTTAATCCTCACAACCGTTCTTTTGTACCGAGAGACGACTCTTCGAGATGGTCTTGGGGTACCGCAACACTCTCGGATGAGGATTCGGTTTATGGTGCGCTTTTACTCAGCATCCGAGATTATGTCCACAAAAATAAATTTAAACAGGTCGTGCTGGGTCTATCTGGCGGTATGGATTCTGCGTTGACTTTGGTGATTGCCGTAGATGCCTTGGGGCATGAGAACGTCGAAGCGGTCATGATGCCTTCAAAATACACCTCTGCCATGAGTGTGGAAGATGCGAGGATCTTAAGCAAAACACTTGAAGTGGAATATCATGAGTATTCTATCGATTCGATGTTTCAAATGTTTATGGGCACCTTAAAAGAACGGTTTGCCTCCTTCCCAACGGAAATTACCGAGCAGAACATCCAAGCGCGATGTCGCGCCACGCTCCTCATGGCCATTTCTAACAAAATGGGCAAACTGGTGCTTACAACCAGCAACAAGAGTGAGCTTGCGGTAGGATATTCCACCTTATACGGCGATATGGCCGGTGGGTTTTGTGTGTTGAAGGATATCACCAAGACTTGGGTGTATCGTTTAGCCCACTACCGAAATCATCAATCTCCGGTAATTCCTAAACGAATAATAGAACGAGCCCCTTCTGCAGAGCTTGCGCCTGAACAAAAAGACGAAGATAGCCTCCCACCCTATAGTAAACTTGACCCTTTGCTTACCCATTATATTGAAGAAAATATGGACATTTCCGGTGTGGTTAAAAAGGGATTCGATCCTTCTGTTGTGGAACGGGTGATTGCCATGGTCCAACGTAACGAGTACAAACGAGCGCAAGCTCCCCCAGGTCCTCGTATTACCGAACAAGCGTTTGGAAAAGACTGGCGATATCCGATTACTTCCGGGTATAGAGAGAAAAAATAGGAGTTATCCTTGAACCACTTTTTGAAGTACCAAAGAAGTGGAATACTCTGGAACGAGCGGTAAAATCTCAACCTGTCCTCCGTTTTTTATCACGGTATCATGGCCTGCGACTTCCTCTACTTTCCAGTCTCCTCCCTTCACTAAAATATGCGGTTTGATGCGGCGAATTAAACGCTCTGGGGTGTCTTCTTTAAAAGAGACCAGTGCATCAATACAGGAAAGACCCGCCAAAACAGAAAGACGAGCCGAAAGGGGATGGATAGGTCGGTTCGTACCTTTTAACCGATGAACAGAATGATCCGCATTCACGGCCACAATCAGGAATGAACCCTTTTGCTTGGCTTGTTCAAGATAAGTCACGTGTCCAACATGTAAAATATCAAAACATCCATTGGTCATGACAATGGTTTTTCCTTGTGCTTTAAGTACCTTCACTTTTTGTAAAAGCATTTCTTCGGATAATATTTTTTGGGTTGGCCCAAAAGGCATTACCGCCAATTCAAGCTCTTCTTTTGAGACGCCAACCGCTCCGAGTTTACTGACGACAATCCCAGCAGCTTTATTCGCAAGCAAGGTTGCCTCAGGAAGTGGCACTCCCCCACCAAAGGCAGCTGCGAGAACGGCAATGACGGTATCTCCTGCTCCCGTCACATCGAATACTTCTTTGTGATCTGCTGGAAAATGCACAATGCTTTTATCTCTTTGGAGAAGACTCATGCCCTCTTCTCCGCGTGTGACCAGCAAAGCCTGCCAGTCATTGTCTTTGAGTAACTTGAAGCCTCGAGCGACCCAGGTTTTTTCATCCGGCGAGCATCCAACCGCGGTTTCAAACTCCAAGAAGTTTGGAGTAACCAGAGTTGCCCCTCGATAAAGACTCATCTCTCGGCTTTTAGGATCTACAAAAACAGGAATGGCATGTGCTTGCGCGATTGAAATGAGCGTAGGAATAATGGCTTGAAGCCCTTTTGCATAATCCGATAAAACCACCACCATGGCTTTTGGCAAAGCCTGTTCGTAAAAGGACAAAAGGCAGGCAGCTTCTTTCTTGGAAAATCGTTCTTCGACATCTAAACGAACCAGTTGTTGGTGATGACTGATGATACGGGATTTTGTGATAGTCCGTTTATTCTGAATTTTTTCCAGGTGACACGTAATGCCTTTTTGATGAACCAGTTCGGTCAATGTGAGTGCATCTCTATCTTCCCCAACAAGGCCGAGGAGTGTTGTAGGGCACCCCAGGCTTGCGGTGTTTAAGGCTACATTACTTGCACCGCCCGGTCTTTCTTCTGAGTGAGACAATTGAACAACAGGAACAGGAGCCTCAGGTGAGATCCGAGAAGTTTTTCCATACCAGTAACGGTCGAGCATCACATCGCCCACGACAAGAACGCGCACTTTGGAAAAATCAGGAATGAGAAGAGTCATTTTTGAAAGCCATCCAATTTTCAATATAACGTGCCAAAATATCCACCTCTATATTAACCGATCCGCCAACCTGACAAAATTTGAAAGTTGTATGCGCTAAGGTATGAGAGATTAAATTAACCGTTAAAATGGGGGGCGCCACCGTATTAACCGTTAAACTCACCCCATTCACACAAATAGAGCCTTTTGGACTGACATATCGACATAAAACTTTAGGTATTTGGATGCAGATCTCTTTCGAACGTCCCTTTCTTTTCACTGTAACAACCTGGCCAATGCCATCCACATGCCCTGTCACAAGGTGGCCACTTAAAAAATCATTGAGTCGTAAAGGAGGCTCTAGATTGACAACATGCTCCTTTTGCAGGGTTCCTAAAGTTGTACAAGATAGCGTATGAAGCGAAACATCTACCCAAAAAGTAGAGTCCTGTATTTTAAGAATGGTTAAACATACGCCATCGACAGCAATACTGGAGCCTATTTTAAGATCCTTGAAATCTAAGCCTTCCGCGAAAATCACTAAGCGCTTATCACCCCGTTTTGAAAACGAGATCACTTGAGTGAGCGTTCCTGTTGTATAGATAATTCCGGAAAACATAACATAAATTAAGCAGTTGCCATTCAATACCTACTCCCTCACTGTAAATATTCGGTTAAGCCATCGTTGCGAGTACCCCACGCCCTTTAGGGCGGTATAGGTGAAAAGAACACCGTCGTTGCGAGACTTGCGTTTTTTGCAGGCGTGACGCAATCCAGGCATAGACTCTGGATTGCTTCGCCTTCGCCTAACGGCTCGGCTCGCAACGACGGAAATGTGTTAACCGAATGTTTACCC
>JACQPQ010000063.1 GCA_016207405.1 Gammaproteobacteria bacterium
AAGTATCCACAGAACTTTAGAACAACATCGATGTTTGCAACTTACTGAAGAGAGCACTATTGGGAGCCGGATGCGGGAAATCCGCACGTCCGGTTCTGAGGAGGGGTTCACCAGGGCAACCTGGTGGATCTACTCACCCTCTCTACACGGACGTGGGAATGCCAAGGGTTTCTTGGTAAAGGGAAAATATATTTTTTGCAAACTTTTTCGTCGTCCCGCGGCTTGACCGCGGGACCCAGGCCCAATAAATCTTGGCCCCGCCGTCAACACGTGGGGCGACGGATGAGCGGGAATTGCTGTAATGCATGTTTAACTCTTGACATCCTATCCAAAAATCATGCCACGATCATCGGTAGGTCGGATCCAAGCGTAAGCGCAGATCCGACAAAATGAGATATTTGGATGATTTGAGTATTTTCATACTGAAAGTATAGTTCCTCCACCCCCCACGCGCGCAAGTTAACCTACACTTTCAATCGCACCCGAGGTGAACGGTTACCAAGAAGCTGTTTTTCTATTGTACGAACACGCGACAATAGTTTTGAAAGATTTTGAAAGGCGATGGTGTTTCTTTTCCAGTTGGTATGCGCTAAGAAAGGTCCTCCATAAATTCCGGGTTTTTCTATGGAATGGGCGATGTTCGATCCGCCTGCAATCATCGCGTGATCTGCAATTACTAGGTGGTCGGCAATCGAAGTCTTCCCCCCAATGGCGCAGAATTTTCCTATTGTGGTACTGCCCCCGACTACAGAGCATCCTGCCAAAGCAGTATGCGCCCCAATGGTGACATTGTGTGCAATTTGAATTTGATTGTCCAAAATGACGCCTTCTTCAATTCGGGTATCCTCCAATGTTCCGCAGTCTATAGTGGTGTTGGCTCCAATTTCCACGTCGTCTCCAATATAAACACTCCCCTGTTGTGGAATTTTAACCCACCGAAACCCATTGCCCGTATCCTCTTTTGCGTAACCGAATCCATCACTTCCAATGACGGTTCCTGTATGCACAGTAACCCTTTGCCCTATTTTAACTCCATCATATAAAGTGACGTGTGGAAAAAAATGACTGTCACGACCCACCCATGCGTCCGAACCTATAATGGAACCCGTTCCAATATGAGCTCCTTCTTCGATGATAGAACGAGGGCCTATCACAACGTAAGGATCTATTCTTACTTTTGCTCCAATTTGGGCACTTTTATCGATAAGAGCCGTGGAGTGGATGCCATATTCCAAAGGTACATTTGGCGAAAAGAGCTGAGCAATTTTGGCGAATCCTAAATAGGGATTGGAGGTAACGAGGCAGTGAGAGTGGCAATAGGGTAAATGTTTGCGGGAAAGAATAACGATGCCGGCTTTTGTAGTTTTAAGCTCCTGCCGACGATGAGCATTTGACAGAAAGCTGACATGATCGGGTGTAGCTTTTGAGAGCGTCGTAATGCCCTGTACGGTGTAGTCAGGGTTCCCCTTGAAGTCAGCCTGAATATGGGTAGCCAGTTGTTGTAAAGTGAAGGTTATGTGCGCCATGCCAGTGTTAGTCCGGCCTACAAAACTAAACCCTAAACCCTAAACCCTAATCCCTAAACCCTAATCCCTAATCCCTAATCCCTACTTCCCCTGCTGCAATGCTTGAACGACTTTCTCTGTAATATCTACTCGCTTGCTGACATAAAAAGGAGCGGCTTCTCGACGAACGATAAGATCGTAATGTTCTTTTTGAGCCATTTCGTCGATGAGGGTTCCAATTTCTTGAAATAATTTTTGAGCTTTTTTGTTTTCTTGAAGTGCTAAGTCTTCTTGGTAATTTTCTTGTGCGCGTTTCAGATCTTTTCTTTTTTCTAGAAGCGTTTGTTCTAACTGATTGCGTTCAGCTTGAGAGAGAATAGTTCCATCTCGTTTGGCCTTTTCTTCGAGCTTCTGAAGTTCTTTGTCTAAATCCATGACGAGTTTTCTTTGTGGCGTAAATTCATTTTGCAGCTCAGTAGCTAAGGCTTGCCGTTGTGGGGATTTTTGCAGAACTTCATTCATGTCGATAACCCCTATCTTAAAAGGGGTTTCTGTTGCTTGGGCAGGGAATAAGATACACCCGCATGACAATATCAGAATGACTTTTACGAATAGTTTCATAATTACCTCATGAGTTAGTGGTTAGTTTGAGTTGGTGGACCGCTCGCTTCGCTCACTTTGTCCACCCTACAACTTCTTCGTTAAAACATCGCTCCAAAACTAAATTGGAACACCTGTGTTTCATCCTTCAGTTCTTTCTTTACGGGGAATCCCAAGCTAAAAGATAAAGGACCTAAGGGAGAAAGCCATGTCACGGCAGTTCCCAATGATACTCGAAAAGCACCCATGTCATCAAAGTTTGGAACGCTTCCCGTTACGGTTGGATCGGTATTGTTAAACTTGAAACTTGTTTCTAAAACATTGCCGAGATCTGCAAATAGACTAGATCGAACAGAGGTTTTATCTGAAAAAAAAGGCATGGGGAAAAATAATTCTACGCCGCCTAAAATTCTAAGGTTTCCTCCCATGGGTTCGTCTAGGCTTATGAATTTAGGTGCCTCAGTAGGGGAATTTATTATAATTTCTCTTGGCCCTATTGAGTTCGTTTTAAATCCACGAAGGCTGTTAATACCGCCTGCAAAAAAGTTTTCGAAGAAGGGATACTGTCCTGCCTTTCCATACGCGTGTCCGTAGGCAATGCTCCCACGAAATTCTGCCACCCATTCTTTTAAAAAGCTAAAAAATTTGGGTACCTCGTAATAATGCTGAAGGAGGTATTGTGCTTTGTAATATTCTAGCTCGTTTCCGGGTAAGGCAACTTCTGTACTTAGAGTATGCTGGATACCATGAGAAGGGAAAATAGCTCGGTTACGGGTGTCATGAGAAAAGGAGGCTTGAAGCGTTACGCCATTGTACTCAAATGTCCTGTCCGTTGTGGTGTTAAGATGATGGGCAGTAAAAAACCCTTTTGCTTGTTCAGACAACAGAGCACTCGATTTCCCCAGTTTAATCGCATTATCCGAGTATTCAAGATTCACCCGGAAGAAGTCATGTTCGCTCAAGGGGACTCCAAAGCCTCCGCCGCCTCCAAAGGAATCCTTTGTGAAATCCGAGATATTTTCTTCTTTAGCGTCTGTTTTGCGGTAGAACCCCTTTAAGGTTCGGCTAACCCCATCTTTTGTAAAATAAGGGTTAGTATGTTCGACAAGATAAGAGGTGTAGGATTTACTGTTATTGAAGTTAAGTAAAACGGAGTCACCGGTTCCCAAAAAATTGGTCTGGTTAAGGCCCATATTGAATAGCAATCCTTCATTCTGAGCAAACCCAACGGCAGCTTTAAAGCTCCCAGAAGGTTGTTCGACTACTGTAAAGAGGAGGTCGACTTGGTCAGAACTCCCTGCCACAGGTTTGGTTTCTATCGTGACTTGGCTAAAATATCCCAAACGTTCTAAACGAACTTTTGACCGTTCAATTTCTGTGGTGGATGCAAAAGTACCTTCTGCTTGTCGAAGTTCCCGCCGCAGGACCTCATCTTTTGTTTTAGTGTTTCCACTGAAATCAATTCTGCGAACGTACACCCGTTTACCCCGGTCCACAAGAAATTGGAGCTGAACTTGTTTATGGTGTTTATCCACATCTGGAATAGGGTGAACGGTGGTAAAAAGATAACCCTTTTCACCCAAAGTATCATTCAATAATTTAGTCGCTTTTGTAATTGCCTGCCGAGAAAAAAGGCTGTTCTTTGGAATCAATTCCTGAATATCCGCCAGCAATTTTTGTTCTTCTTCTAGGCGTTCCCCCCCCAGCAGAACGGAAGTTACGGTATATTTGGGTCCCTCTTCTATGTTCAGGGTAATGTAAATAGAGGTTTTATCTGGGGAGAGGGTCACTCCAGTCGATTTCAGTTGAAAATCCATATATCCATGATCTAAATAAAAAGAGCGAAGCGTTTCTAAATCACCCGAGAGTTTTTGTTTGGAATATTGATTGCTCTTCGTAAAGAACGATAGCCAAGAGCCTGTATCCAATTGAAATTGTTTGAGTAGGGCTTTATCTCGATACGACTGATTGCCTACAAGTTCAATGGCCTTAATGCGAGCGGGCTTGCCCTCTTGAATGTTAATTTTGATGGCAACCTGATTGTTAGGGAGTTCTTTCAGCTCTGTTTGAAGGTCGATACGGTAAAGACCAAAATTAAAATATTGCTCAGTCAGTTCTTTTTTGATTTGGTTCAGAAGGGCGGGGTTTAACATTTCAGAGGTTGCAAGCCCCATTTCTTTTAGACCTTTTTGTAAGTCTTCCGTGCTTATTTTTTTATTGCCGGTTATTTCAATGGTGGAAATGATAGGGCGTTCTTTGAGAACAATGACTAAATCTTGACCTTCTCGTTTTAAGGCGACGTCTTGAAACATTCCTTTTTTAAAAAGAGTATGAATAATATGGGCTGCTTTAGCTTCGTCCAAAGTTTCGCCGACTTGAGTGGGTAAATAGGAAAGGACGCTCCCTTCGGATAGCCGTTGTAATCCTTGGAATCGAATGTTCTGAATAACGAACGATTCCATTCCCTGAGCGACAACACTCGCCAATGATAAGATCCCAATAAGAAATCCAATAGATAGTTTCATGAAAGCCCTGTCAAATCATTATACAAAGCAAAAGCGAGCAGGGAAAAAAGGAGGATAAATCCAATGCGCATGGCTATTTCTTGAGTTTTGGGGGATAGGGGTTTTCCACGAACGAGTTCTATACCATAAAACAGCAAGTGTCCGCCATCTAAAAGAGGAATAGGAAAGAGATTAAGTAATCCTAGGCTTATCGAAAGGAGGGCTAAGAATATCAGATACTGCGTAAACCCAGCATCGAGTGACTGGCTTGCTCCTTTTGCAATTGCAATAGGGCCGCCTAGGTTCTGAGAAGACACTTGTCCGCGCATCATTTTATAAGTCACCTCTAGACTGAAGGCGCTGATAGCCCCCGTTTGGACTATGGCACGCCAAAGTGCTGACACGGGATTGTAGCGTTCTGTATTTTTAAGTTCATCTGGCCAGAAGACAGGGGCGGCTTGAATGCCAATAAAACCACGTGGGGTACCCGTCGCATCCTTTTGCACAATAGGGGTTACAGTAACCGTGAGTTCGTCCTCTCCTCTTTGTATTTGTAAGGTAATCGGCAGAAGTTCATTTTTTTGAACGAGGGCAACGAAATAGCCAAAATGGGGAACTGGGGCGTTATTTGCCTTAAGAATTCGGTCGCCTTTTTTAAGCCCTGCTCGATACGCCGGGCTTTTAGGGGCCACGCTTGCAATTTGTGGAGGAATTTCTGGCCAATACTGGGTGATCCCAAGTTTTTCGAGCAAATTGTCATTGGGATCTGCATTTTGTGTGGGGATCTCTATAGAATATTCCTGAAGGGTATCGCTTTCTGGGTTTTTAACTTGCCAGGCGAGAGTGGGTTTTTTAGACCAATTCTTGATGAGTGCAAGATAAACACTCTGCCAACTCCGTGTCGTTTGGTCTTCTATGGCAATAATTTCTTGTCCGTGCTCGATGCCGGCCACAAAAGCGGGGGAAGCTTCTCTCACTTGACCGATGATGGGTTTGATATGGGAGATCCCTGTCATATAGAGGCCCCAGTAAACCAAGACGGCAAACAAAAGGTTTACCAACGGGCCTGCGGCGACAATGAATATTCGACGACCTACCGACTGGCGATTAAAGGCATAGGATTGCTCCTGTGAAGGGACGGGGGCTAGGCGTTCATCCAGCATTTTGACATACCCACCGAGCGGTATGAGCGCAATCACATATTCAGTACCGTCTTTTCCATGCCAGCGAAAAATAGGGCGACCAAAGCCAATAGAAAACCTTAAGATCTTGACGCCAAAATAGCGGGCCACAAAAAAGTGGCCCCACTCATGAACGGTGACCAGCACACCCACTGTCAGTGCGAAGACAAGAATCATTCCAATGGGAGAAGAAAGAAACATAAATTAGGATTTAGGATTTAGAGTAATTGTAGCAGCATCAATCCTAAATCCCCCTATGTGCTTCATCCCAATTGTCCCCCACCCCGATTTCAACGTTCAATGGAACAGATAACCTTGCTGCAGTCAGCATCCGATCTTGAACGGCTTTCTTTACTTTTTCAACTTCATTCTCCGCGACTTCTAAAACCAATTCATCATGAACTTGTAAGATGAGCATGGCGTGTGCTTGGGTGTCCTTTAACCAGAGATCGATGGTGATCATGGCACGTTTAATAATATCCGCAGCACTTCCTTGAAGCGGCGCGTTGATGGCTGCACGTTCGGCAGCTCGCCGCCTTGCCAGGTTGGCGGATTTAATTTCTGGTAAGTAGAGTCTTCGTCCAAAGAGGGTTTCGACATATCCCTGCTTTTGTGCAAGCGCGCGTGCGCTTTCCATGTAGGCGCGTACACTCGGGTAACGGGCAAAATAGACTTCCATATATTCTTCAGCTGCTTTGGGAGTAATGGAAAGTTGTTTGGAAAGGCCAAAAGCAGACATTCCATAAATTAAACCAAAGTTAATTGCTTTTGCATTTCGTCTTTGTTCGGACGTGACTTTTTCTACAGGGATTCCCAATACTTCTGCAGCAGTTGCTCGGTGAATATCTATATTATGGGCAAAGGCATTGCACAGCGCTTTATCTTGCGTGAGATCTGCCATGATCCGAAGTTCAACTTGTGAGTAATCCGCGGAAATGAGTTTAAAACCAGGGGGAGCAATAAAAGCCCGCCGGATTTTTCGTCCCTCTTCGGTGCGAATGGGAATATTTTGTAAGTTAGGATTAGAAGAAGACAGACGCCCGGTTGCGGTAACTGCTTGATGAAAAGAAGTATGGATCCGTCCGGTTTTAGGATTAACCTGAAGAGGAAGCTTATCGGTATAAGTCGACTTCAATTTACTTAACGTTCTATGCTCTAAAATAACGCGGGGCAGCGGGTATGTTATGGCCAATTCTTCGAGCACTTCTTCTGAGGTAGAGGGTTGTCCTCCCGGCGTTTTAGAAAGCACAGGGAGTTTTTGTCTCGTAAATAAAATCTCTTGCAGTTGTTTAGGGGAAGCTAGGTTAAAAGGCACTTCTGAGAGACGAAAGGCTTTGTCTTCGAGCACCTTGATTTTATCGGCAAGTTCCTTACTTTGTGTCTGAAGTAGGGCTGCGTTTACCAAGACGCCATTTCGTTCCATCTGAGCGAGAACGGGGACGAGGGGCATTTCAATCGTTTGAAAAAGTATTTGGAGCTTGGGTTCTTTGCTTAAGATCGGCCAAAATGCCTCATGTAGTCGGTAACTGATATCAGCATCTTCTGCAGAATAAGGGCCTGCTGTTTCGAGTGGAATTTGGTTAAAAGTGAGTTGTTGTGTTCCTTTGCCTGCGACTTCTTCAAAAGTGACCGTGCGATATCCCAGGTGTTTTAAGGCGAGGCTGTCTAAGTCGTGACGAGAAGCTACGCTATTTAAGACATAGGATTCTAATAGAGTGTCATAGGTAATGCCTTTAAGATCTATGCCGTGTTGGAATAAGACATTTCTATCATACTTAAGGTTATGTCCACACTTTGAGAGTTTAGGATCTTCCAGGAGAGGTTTGAGTTGTGCGAGCACCCAATCCAATGGGAGCTGAGGAGGGGCGCCTGGATAATCATGTGCCAAGGGGACATAGACAGCCTCATTTGACGCGACCGCAAAAGAGAGTCCCACGAGGTGGGCTCTGTGTATATCTAAACTAGTTGTTTCGGTATCTATGGCAAAGAATGGGCTTTTCTTAAGCCGTTCTAACCATACTTCAAAGTCTTTCTTCTCTAAAATAATAGAATAAGCTCCTTTTTGGAGAGAGGTGTTTTGAGAAGAGTGTTCACAAACAGCTGAAAGCCAATTTTTAAATTCCAGTCGTTTAAACCAGTGGATGAGTTGTGCGGTGTCTTCTGGTTTTCGAGTCAGCTCTTCGAAAGAAAGGGGTAAGGAAAGCGTAGTACGGATAGTGAGAAGATCTTTAAAAAGTGGAAATTTTGGAAGACTCATCCTCAAGTTTTGGCCCACTTTGCCTTCTATGGCGTCCGCTTTTTGGATAAGGAGATCTAACGAGCCGTATTGTTGTAGCCATTTAGCGGCTGTTTTAGGGCCAACGTTTGGGACACCTGGAACGTTATCTGATGTATCGCCCACGAGTGTGAGGTAGTCCACAATTTGGTGAGGGTTCACCCCGAATTTTTTTTCGACACCCTTTGGATCTAAAATTTCACGGTTCATCGTATTGATAAGCGTCACGAGTGGAGAAACCAGTTGAGCCATATCTTTATCGCCCGTAGAAATTAAAACGGGGATGCCTTTTTGGGCGGCTTGGGTTGCTAGGGTTCCAATGACATCATCTGCCTCCACCCCCTCTATGACGAGAAGGGAGATCCCCATTGCCTTTATGATGGCGTGAAGCGGAGCAATTTGGCTTGCAAGCTCTTCTGGCATTTTGGGGCGGTTCGCTTTGTAAGGGGGAAATAATTCTTCTCGAAAGGTTTTAGCTTTAGCATCAAACACAACTGTGATGAGTTCGGGGGTGTAGTCGTCAAGCAGACGACGCAGCATATTGAGGACGCCATAAATAGCGCCGGTCGGCTCCCCTTGGTGGGTCGTTAAAGAAGGAAGGGCGTGAAAAGCTCTAAATAAGTAAGAAGAGCCATCAACCAAAATAAGCGGCATAAAATGAACTATACTCACACACTATCATCCCAGGCAAGCGTCTTTCCAAAATAGTGCTCTAAAACCTTTTTTTTAGGTATGATCGCCCACAGCTTGTTATCCAACGATCAGATGGAAAGCCGCTTGACACAGAAGCCAATCATTACGCGAGAGTTTTCGGAGGCGTTTGACTTACTCGAACAGGCTAAGCAAAACGTATTTTTGACTGGGAAGGCAGGGACAGGTAAGTCTACTTTTCTGCAGTACTTTCGGGAACATACGAATAAGAAAATCGCCGTTGTCGCGCCCACGGGCGTTGCGGCGCTTAACGTACAAGGGCAAACGATTCACTCCCTGTTTCGCCTGAAGCCAGGATTTGTAGATCCAACCCATATCAAACCGGACAAGCGAAAATTGTTCAAAGCATTGGAGCTCCTTATCATCGATGAAGTTTCGATGGTGCGAGCCGATGTGTTTGATGGCATCGACCATTTTCTTCGGTTGACCCGTAATAACCTGTCACCCTTTGGTGGCGTGCAGCTCTGTATCATTGGCGATTTATTTCAGTTATCTCCGATCGTGACGCCTGAAGAAAAGGAGTTTTTTGCCCAGTATTATCGCTCCCCTTTTTTCTTTGCAACTAAAGCCTATAAAGCCGCTCTATTTAAAACGGTACAATTCACCACCATTCACCGCCAGAGTGATACGGCATTTATCCAGATTTTAAATGCCATCCGGTCAGGTGCTTGTGATCTGTTAGAAATGGAAGTGTTGAACAGCCGTGTCAATTCCAAGGTGGTTCCAGCCCCTGGTACATTGGTTCTAACGACCACCAATGTTCTGTCAGAAAACATCAATAGCAAGGAACTTACGCGCCTTTCTGGAGATCCCCGTTTATATGAAGGTGAATTCACAGGCGAATTCGGCATGAAGGGGCCGCGCTTGCCTGCACCGAATCCACTTTTACTTAAAGTCGGTGCACAAGTGATGTTCGTGAAGAATGATACGGATGGGCGGTGGGTTAATGGTACCATCGGTACGGTCGAGGGACTGGATAATGCCTGCATTACCGTCAAAATCAGGGATTTAACTCATGAAGTGAAGAGAGAGAAGTGGAAAACCATTACGTATGAATTTGATGAAACGGAGCGCAAAATCGTTGAGAAAACCCTTGGCAGTTATATTCAGTTTCCATTACAACTGGCTTGGGCGATCACTATCCACAAAAGTCAGGGCAAAACCCTTGAGCGTGTGATCATTGATCTGGGGGGAGGCACCTTTGCGGCAGGGCAGCTCTATGTCGCCTTGAGCCGCTGCAAATCTCTATCTGGCATTGCGCTTAAACAACCCGTTACCCAGAGAGACATACGCGCGGATTCGGAGGTGGTTGAGTTTATGCAGAGCGGGGAGGATGTCAAAGCTACCTAACAAGACCATCAATATAATTAAAATGCTTATTGCGCATTACCAGCTTTAACTTATACTGTACTGTAAGTGATGCAATCCAAATGTCATTTTCTGGGATTGGTCGACCCTTTTTCTTAAGAGTGGCTTTTATAAGCCCGTATTGTTGAGTAGTCTCTGAATCAATTGAGCGTATCGCCATTACTTTAGGGCCTGTAAAGCTCTTGAATTTAATCCCCCGTCACGGCAGACCTATCAAAGATTGTATGAGTTTCGTCTGATTTAAAGCTCCAAGCCATTTTGGCTATTCAGACGTGATATAAAATTTTATTACCCAAGGGCCAAATGGCTTGGAGTAAAGGTTTTTGAATGAGGCTCCCCGTGCGTTGCAACAATACGCACCAGTTAAGAGCTGGGGGAGTATGTAAGAATGATAAAATTATTTGGGATTGAATCCCAAGAAGGCGCGGCCATTGCGGCCGCGTTTGGGAGCTTTTTTCTTACCGATCCCGAGGCGGTGTATGGCCGCTCAGTGGACAGACGTCCACAGGCCTCCCGCCGAGGAGATCGGTGGGTGGTCCATTCCACCGCTTGGGGATATTATGGAAGTATCCCCAAAAGTCTGGAGGGGGTGTGCCTTAGGGCACTCGCTCTCTGTCCCAATCCGCTTCCAATCCGGGAGCGGAGAACCCTCCTCTACCAATGCCTCCGCGCCTCCTATGAGGCCTGGAAGGAGGACGTTGCAAAACGTTATCCTCCTCCGGAGGGGGTAGCGAAGTAAGTCCGCGGGTTTTCTAGCGGCTATTATGAGGGGGCACCGCAAGGTGACCCAAAAATAATAGGCGTGAGGTAAAAGCCTGCGGGCTTTTTTTCTGATTTTTTTTAAAAGCAAGCACCAACAGGTGGAAAGGACAGCCAAATAAGATGAAATGTTGCCCTTTGAGACGGCGCTGCGCGCCTCCTCAGGGCGAATGGATTTATTTTATGACAATAAAGAACGACTGTTTGCCTCGTTGAATGTTTAATAAAAGTTCTCTGGAATTCTTAGCGGCAGCTTTCATGTCGCCCAGAGTTGAAACCTTCCTGCGGTTGACAGACACAATAATGTCTCCTTCTTGAAGGCCCACAAATTCCGCTGCAGGACTTTCGGGGTCCACTTCTATAACGGTAACCTGTTTCCCTTTTTTCCCTTGGATTGTCACATTACCAAAGGAGGCGCCGGCTAAACGCGGATGAATGTCTTCCCCTTTAACGAAACTCTCTTCTCGTGCTAACAACTCTGCACGCACGGTATGGACTTTTCCATTTCGCCAAAGGGTAAGAGTGATACTATTTCCTAACCGGAGTAAGCCAATTTTGTTTCGAAGTGATGAGCTATTTTCAACTGCTTTGCCATTCATAGTAAGCACAATATCGCCTGGTTTTATGCCCGCTTTATCTGCAGCACTCCCATCTTCCACTTCTGAAATTAAGGCGCCGCCTGTTAGGTTTTGAATATTAAGCGCTTTGGCTAAATCAGGCGTTAGATCTTGAATGGAAACGCCGAGAGCGCCTCTTTTAACATTTCCATACTGTAAAAGCTGTTCCATGATGGATTTAGCCATGTTGATGGGAATGGCAAACCCAATACCTACATTTCCACCACTCGGCGCAACGATTGCAGTATTGATTCCCACCAATGAACCCGTAAGGTCAACGAGGGCGCCTCCAGAATTGCCTGGGTTAATAGACGCATCGGTTTGAATAAAATCCTCATATCCTCGATTACCGATGATCCCTAAGCCACTTCGACCCAAGGCACTCACTATGCCTGAGGTTACGGTTTGTTTAAGTCCAAAAGGGCTTCCAATGGCGACAACAAAATCTCCGACTCGCAGTTTACTTGAATCAGCGAGGAGAATAGAGACGAGATTTTTAGCCTTCATTTGGATGAGTGCAATGTCGGAGGCGGGATCAGATCCCAATACTTTTACATCGTCTAGAATACGTCCATCATCCAGGGTAACCACAATTTTTGTAGCATGTTCAATGACATGGTGGTTGGTTAAAATCAAACCACGTGCTCCGTCGACAATAACGCCCGATCCCAAACTTTCGGTTTCCTGTTCGCGGGGGAGGTTGGGGATGTCAAAGAAAAAACGGAAAAAAGGATCATTGAGGAGAGGATTTGCAACGTTGACTTTTCCTTTGGCCGCAATATTGACGACAGCGGGTCTTGTTTTTTCCAGCATGGGTGCGAGAGAGGGAACTTTGGAGTCGGCAGTATTCCAGGGGAGCGCAGCAAAGACGCTTGTGTTCCACAAAAGAAAGAACGCGAAAATTTTGAGTTGTACGGTGAAGGATGGATTAAAATATTTCATAAAGAATTCCTCGTAGAGAGTACCTCTTCAAAGCCAAACTGTCGTAAATCTTTTAAACGCAAAGGATAGAGAATACCATCAATATGGTCCACTTCATGCAATACGACACGGGCATGAAAGCCACTGACGGTTCTAGTCATTGGGCGACCGAGCTCATCATACCCTTGGTAGCAAATTTTAGAAGGCCTTTCAACCAAACCCCGCATACCGGGAACACTCAAGCAACCTTCCCAGTCCGCTACTTTTTCGGAATCTAAAACTTCAACTTTTGGGTTGATTAAAAGGGTATTCGGAATTTCTTCTGCATTGGGATAGCGTGCATTTTTTTCTACGCCGAAAATAATAATGCGAAGACTAACCCCAATTTGAGGGGCTGCGAGTCCGACACCATTTTTGTGTGTCATAGTTTCAAACATATCTTGGATAAGCGTTTGAAGAAAAGGCGTATTGAACTTTTCGACAGGTTTGGCAACCTCATAGAGTGAGGGGCAGCCCATTTTTAATACGGTGCGAAGTGCCATTGGAATATAATAGTATAAGATAAGTTTAAAATTCTACGATGTCCAAGTTTCCAACACAACCACGCCACTTTTTTATTGAAGGTCCTGCCGGTTGCCTAGAAGCGGTTGCCTATTCAGGGGCCCATCCTTCTTCCAGGCCCATAACGGTTGTTATTCTACATCCCCACCCCTTATACGGCGGCACGATGGAGAACAAAGTCGTGCATACGGTTTTTAAAGCCTGTCTTACCTTGGGATTTTCAGCCTTAAAATTTAACTTTCGAGGTGTAGGCAAAAGCGAAGGCTCGTTTGATGAAGGGCGGGGGGAGGGTGAGGATGCAAAAGCTGTTATAGAATGGGTTCGGGATTTCAATAAAGGAGGCTCGATTGCACTGGCTGGCTTTTCTTTTGGTTCTTATGTGGCAACGCGTTTGGCAGCGCAAGGAGAATTTGAGTTTTTAGTCACAATTGCGCCTCCCGTTTCCCATTTTGATTTTTCGAGTGGAGGATTTCCACGTTGTCCTTGGTGGGTTATTCAGGGAGAAGACGATGAGGTGGTATCTCCGAGTGCTGTTTTTCGTTGGTTTACCCTTTTGCCGTCGAATGCTAAATTGGTTCGCTGCAAAGGCGTGGGTCATTTCTTCCATAAAAAATTAGGGGAGTTACAAAAGATTTTGATTCGAGAAATGGGGGGGTTATGTCCACCATCGCCGTAATCAATTTTGGAATGGGAAACCTTCATTCGGTTGCCAAAGCCTTGGCTTATGTCTCGCCGGGAGCAAAGGTAGTGGTGACTCATCTCGAGCACGTTATTGCCTCTGCAGATCGCGTCGTATTTCCAGGCGTTGGCGCTATTCGGGATTGTATGGCGGCGCTAAAAGCCTTGAATTTAAAAGAGATCATTCAAACCAGTTTCGAGCGCAAACCTTTTTTAGCGATTTGTGTGGGGATGCAGGCGCTTTTCACAAGGAGCGAGGAAAATCAAGGAGTGGAAGGGTTAAACCTTTTGCCGGGAGTCGTGTCTTATTTGGGGAAGGGAAAGCAAGAATGCCGGCTTAAAATCCCCCATATAGGATGGAATGAAGTTTGCCAAGCGAGGCCCCATGTTCTTTGGCAGAATATTCCAGACAACAGTCGTTTTTATTTTGTTCATAGTTATGCGGTGGTGGGAGAAGGTAGAGGCGATATGATTGGAGAAACAGAGTATGGTATGCGTCTCGCTTCCGCCTTAGCAGGCCCCAATTGGGCAGCTGTTCAATTTCACCCAGAAAAAAGCCAGAAGGTTGGCTTACAGTTTTTGAAGAATTTTATGGAATGGCGGGTTTAATAGGATTTAGGATTAAGAAGGAGCGAGTAAGATGATTCTTATTGGCCCACAATCACGCGTAGCAAGTTTTGATGTCGATTCTCAGTATTGTTTTACAGAGGTGTGTCCGGATGAGCTGCCTGTTTTGGGCGGTACGGAAATTGTGGAGGAGCTAAATCGGCAGGCAAAAAAAGCAGCATTTCGCTTAGGCTCTAAGGATGCGCATCCTCCCAATGCAGTTTGGGTGGCTGACAAACAGCATCCTCAATTTTCTCCCGTAGAGGGGGCGCATGTGGACGTTCGCTGGAATCGTCATGCGGTACCCGGAACCAAAGGTTTTGAACTAATCAAAGGATTGCCTCATGTGTCCGAATATGATTTTTTTGTTTGGAAGGGGGTAGAGCCCGACATGCACCCCTATGGGGCTTGTTATCACGATTTAGCAGGACGGATGGAGACGGGCGTCATTCCCTTTTTAAAAATGAAGCGCGTTACCACGGTTATTGTGGGTGGGTTGGCGACGGATTACTGTGTTAAAAACACGGCGCTTCAACTCGTTCAGGCACACTTTCGGGTGATTGTTAATTTAGGGGGATGTCGTGGGGTTGCTAAGGATTCGACAGAAAAAGCACTAGGCGAGATGAAAAAAGCAGGCATTTTATTTGTCAATCGTACTGCTGATTTAAAATTACGAGCCTTTTAATGTCGCGATATATTCAATCTCTTCTCGATACCGATCTCTATAAATTCACAATGATGCAGGTGATTTGGCGTCAGTATAAAAAGGCGGAGGCGGAGTATCAGTTTTTCTGTCGAACGCCTGGGGTTTCTTTTCTTCCTTGTCTTTCGAAAATTGAGCAAGGGATTGACGCTTTTTGTACGCTCACCTTCCATGAGGATGAACTCAATTATTGTGCAAGCCTTCCTTATATTCGGCGAGATTTTGTGGCGTTTTTAAAGGATTTTCGTTTTAACCGGAATGCGATTCATATCAGCACAAAAACAGGAAAGTTGGAAATAGTGATAAGAGGGCTGTGGCATGAAACGATTTTATATGAGGTTCCTCTTTTAGCGATCATCAACGAAGCGTATTACCAATCTCTCATTTCTTCTCCTGATTATGAAGAAGGCAAAAAGCGCCTGCAGCAGAAAATAGCGTTAGTGAAACAGCATCCTCAACATGAGCGATTTATCTTTTCCGACTTTGGGACGCGGCGGCGGTTTTCTTTTCTTTGGCAGCGGACGGTTCTAGATACTTTGCAAAAAACTATTCCAAAACATCTTGCTGGAACGAGCAATGTGCATCTTGCTAAAGCCATGGGGCTTATTCCCATTGGCACCATGGCACATGAATTCTTGCAGGCCTTTCAGGCGCTGACCCAAAAGTTAGAGGATAGCCAAAAATGCGCTCTTCACATATGGTTAAAAGAATATGGAGATGACTTGGGAATTGCTTTATCGGATGTTATTACTTTAGGGGCTTTCTTGCGCGATTTTGATGAAGAACTTGCACACGCTTTTCAGGGGGTAAGGCAAGATTCAGGCGATCCCTTTTTATGGGGTGAAGCGATGATTGAACACTATCAAAAGTTTCATATTAATCCCAAAAAGAAAACATTAGTCTTTAGTGATCAGCTGACTTTTCCTAAGGCACTTGAGATCTACGACCGTTTCCGTGAACGCACCAACCCAGTGTTTGGAATTGGGACAAACTTAATGAATGACCTAGGCTATCCCCAGTTGGACATTGTGATTAAAATGACGCGTCTGAATGGTCAGCCGGTTGCAAAATTATCGGATAACTTGGGGAAGGCGATTTGTACGGATGATAAATATTTCAATAGATTATGTGAGGCTTTTAAAGTTAAGCCGTGTTAGGTGATTTAGAAAAACAGAGCGGGACTTACCTTAAAGCGTTTTGATAATTTTTGGATATGCCGTTTAGTTAAATTGCGTTCGGTCGATAGAATTTTAGAAATCAGCGACTTATCTCCAATTTCTGGAAAATCGGAGACTCCCAGTCCGTGTTGATCTATGAGTAAACGCAACATAGCAAGATCAGCAGGTCCTTTTGTCGCTCCTTTTTCAAAGTGCTTGAGTTCTTCAAGGCCTTCTTCATAATGGGTGATTGCGTGGCTTATTAATTCAATGAGGCCATTGATGGGATCATGGTCATCATCGTGAGCGTCTTGTAATAATTCTTCAATAAAGGCGAGCACTTTTTTGTGCTGTTTCTCATTTTTTATACAAATATAAGGTTCTGCAATTTTTGCAAATTTCTGATAGGTCATTTTGATTACTGCTGTTTTTGCCATCATAGTTCACCTCTTCGCAGCCGCTCACAAAGTTTGTCGTATTCTGCATGGGTTACAATATATTTCACATACATCCTATTTTGCACAAATTGAATAAAAGCAATCAGTCTAAGATGATTACCCCCAATATTTAATACCCACCATTTTTTTTGATGTTTAAAATTATCCAACGAAGGAAAAAGCTGTCGCATTTCATTAGGCGATTTAAACTTTGCCTTTCGTAGCACTCGATATAAGTCCATCAAAGCCTGTCTTTGGTTGGGATATTTCCGAGCCGCCTCATGAAAGGGACATTTGGATATAACGTGCATCTCTCTTTCCTTGTTGCTTATTGTGAAGATAGGGTGTTATTGACAAAAAGTCAACTTTGTGTATGCTTAATTTAAGGGGTAAGCACAGGTATGATTATTATTCCCGCCATCGATTTAAAAGACGGAAAATGTGTACGGCTTCGCCAAGGTCGGATGGGCGACCCCACCATTTTTTCTGAAGATCCACTTGAAATGGCGGAAAAATGGGTTCGATTGGGTGGGGAACGTTTACATATTGTGGATTTGGATGGGGCCAAAGAAGGGCGACCGGTTCATTCTGCCCTTATCACGCGTATCGCGCAGGCTTATCCTCATATGGCTATTCAAGTGGGGGGTGGGATCCGAAATGAGGCCACGGTTAAAGCCTATTGTGAACAGGGTGTGTCCTTTGTGATTGTGGGGACATGGGCTGTGCGGGAACCCGAGGAGGTGAAGGCATTATCTCGCAAGTATCCCAAGCGGTTAATGGTGAGTTGTGATGTAAGAGCTGGGGTTGTGGCACTTTCTGGGTGGATGGAAGAGTCTTCTTTGGGAACACAAACTTTCTTGAAGTTTTTTGAAGATGCGGAGCTCGCATCTCTTATCTATACCGATATTATGCGGGATGGTATGGCAACTGGAGTGCATATAGAAGGGATCCGAATGATAGCGAGTCAAACGAAGCTTCCTTTGATTATCGCTGGGGGTGTGCATACGAGTTCTGATATCCAAAAACTTTTGGCATTAAATATTCCTCACCTTGAAGGCGTTATTGTCGGGCGCGCTTTATATGAAGGCTCGATTGATTTGGCGGAAGTTCTGAAGATTTTATGTTAGCTAAGCGCATTATTCCTTGTCTGGATGTCGAGTCTGGTCGGGTGGTGAAGGGGGTTCGTTTTAAAAACTTGTTGTATGCGGGTGATCCTCGTCAAGTCGCTCAATACTACGATGAAAGCGGTGCAGATGAGCTTGTGTTTTTAGACATTACGGCGAGTGCCCACAACCGAGCGATTACCCTTCAAGTTGTGGAAGCCATTGCAAGCGCCGTGTTTATTCCTTTGACGGTTGGGGGGGGGATTCGAACGCTTTCCGATATTCAAAGCGTCCTATTAAGTGGTGCGGATAAAGTGGCCATTAACAGTGCGGCGGTACACAATCCCAGGCTTGTGCATGAAGCAGCAGACCGCTTTGGTTCCCAGTGTATTGTGGTGGCCATTGATGCTAAAAAGATCAACAACACTTGGGAGGTGTTTACCCATGGCGGGCGTATTGCCACTCATCAGAATGCTGTGGAATGGGCAAAGCAAATGTCGGCGAGTGGGGCTGGAGAAATTCTACTCACCAGCATGGATAAGGATGGGACACAAGAAGGCTATGATCTTCCGTTACTGGCAGCGGTGAGTGAGGCCGTTGGGGTTCCTGTGATTGCCTCCGGGGGCGTGGGTACGCTTGCCCATTTGCGAGAAGGTTTGATAGAAGGGAAGGCCGATGCCGTTTTAGCTGCCAGTATTTTTCACTTTAATAACTATACCATTCGCGACGCAAAAGCTTATCTTTCCCAGCAGGGGATTGTTGTGAGATAAAATCCTAAATTCCCAACTTTTTAGGCACTATGACGTTAAAGAGGTGGGTAATTTCTTTTTGTTGTTTAGTGAGTTCTGTGGTGAGCAGTTCGGTATCGAAAACTTTCCCTTTTAAGTTTCGCATCACCATGAGCACCTGTTCAAGCGAGTATTTATTTTTATCTCCCAACTTTTTCCGACATTCTAAAAAAACAATCAAGGCAATAAAGACTAAGAATAGATACCCTTTGACGGTCTCATCAGAATGATTCCTTAAAGGAACAATTTTCAAATCATCTTTGCAAAATCAAAACACATGCTCCACAGCTTGCCGAAGATAATAATTGGGGATCAAATCCTTAGAAGCCATCGGAAAAGAAGCGATGAGCACCATGATCCCTCTGCTTTTTAACCGCTCCTCGGTCGCTTGGCGTTCTTCTTCTTTTTTCAAACACTGCAACAATAATTGACTGACTTCTCTTCCTCCTGACTTCCGCACTTTTTAGGTCTGGCAAAACAAAATTCTAAATGAAATCAACGGCTTGAAAAAACTAGCCACTACATTATTTATTGAAAATGCTTGGGAATAAAGGACTTCTATAAATAAATGCTCGCATCCAGCGA
>JACQPQ010000071.1 GCA_016207405.1 Gammaproteobacteria bacterium
AAGGGTTTGGCTGTTCGCCAATTAAAGCGGTACGCGAGCTGGGTTTAGAACGTCGTGAGACAGTTCGGTCCCTATCTGCCGTGGGCGTTAGAGTTTTGAGAGGAGCTGCTTCTAGTACGAGAGGACCGAAGCGGACGCACCTCTGGTGTTCTGGTTGTCACGCCAGTGGCACTGCCAGGTAGCTATAGTGCGGACGGGATAACCGCTGAAAGCATCTAAGTGGGAAACCCTCCTCAAGATAAGAACTCTCGGACCTTTAAGGTCCCTAAAGGCTCGTTGAAGACTACGACGTTGATAGGCAGGATGTGTAAGCACAGTAATGTGTTGAGCTAACCTGTACTAATTGGCCGTGCGACTTGACCCTATAACACCCAAGAAGTTTTGGGTTGTCATTGCGAGGCTGCGAGTTTTCGAAGCAGTCGTGGCAATCTATAAACTGACCGATTTATGCTTGGCAACCATAGCGAGTGGGAACCACCTGATCCCATTCCGAACTCAGAAGTGAAACGACTCAGCGCCGATGATAGTATGGGTTTCACTCATGCGAAAGTAGGTCGTTGCCAAGCTCCTTTTTCTGCTATTCTTGACTTCCGTCGGCCACGTTACGCTTAGGCCGGCATTTATGTTCCTTTCCCGTTGCAGCCTAAAGAGCTGCATTCCATTTTTCGAGGATCTATACTGCAGGATCTATACTGCGCGCGGTCATAATTTTAGGTTTTACGGAAAACCTTACAAGGCACGCTTTCCTGAGATCTCCCTCACTGATAGGGGTCGGAATGGCCTCTCGGCCACCCCGCCCTCCGAACCGTACAGGCGGTTCTCCCGCATACGGCTCTCCAGTTGGTAGTTTCCTCATCGGGATTGGCTCGCCAATCTCGCATGCGTTTCTTTTAGTGTGAAAAGCCCATGCATCGCGAAGAAAGAATTTAGCCATCGCATATGATCATCAAGACAGCGGCCCATTCCAGGTCGCTTTTTTTGTTTGCGCAAAATCGCCCTAAGTCGTCGTCGCACAAATCCATCCATCTAAGGGTATGTCCACTTCTCTGCATGTTTGAAGTAACCAAACCAGCCACACAGGGTTGGATTGATACTCTCAATCACCATCTTTATTGGTTTGCCAACAGTGCGTTTCGTTCGTTGCCGAATCGTGTCTCGCATCTTGTGCAAACTGGATTTCCTTACCATAGATTTTCATTAGGTTAATTAAGGTACCCGTTTTTTATCTCTTTTCCAACAGTTGTTTTGTTCAAATCTGCCCACAAAGCCTATTTCACGAGATTGTCAAGTTTTCCGTTGAATTTTCAGAAATTCCCGCTCTCTACACGGACGTGGGAATGCCAAGGGTTTCTTGGTAAAGGGAAAATATATTTTTTGCAAACTTTTTCGTCGTCCCGCGCCTTGACCGCGGGACCCAGACTTAATAAGCCTGGACCCCGCGGTCGGTGCCGCGGGGCGACGGATGAGCGGGAATTGCTGGCCGGCTTACATTTACTTTCCCAGCAGGGGATTGTTGTGAGATAAAACATCTCACCAAATGGCGCGGTTTATTGAGAAAGGGAATCGAGCAGGGGATAACCTGAACTTGCCATAAAGGAGGGAGTTCTTTACATTCTTCATGGGGGTATTTTCCTTTCATCGCCAAAAGAATGCCTTGGGGCGCGATGAGGTGTTCCGTTTCTTTTATCAAGCGGGAGAGGCTTGTGGTGGCGCGACTCACAACCGTATTAAACTTTTCTTTTGGCTTATAATCGAGTGAGTGTTGTTGAATAAGGGTAACATTGGATAGTTTTAATTCTGAAATGGCGTGGCGGAGGAAAATCATTTTTTTCCGTTTGGAATCGAGTAGATAAAAAGAATATTCTGGGAAACGAATGGCAAGTGGAATGCCAGGCAGCCCTGCACCTGTGCCGACGTCTATCATGCGAGGGCCAACAATATAAGGCGCGCAGGATAAGCTATCCAGGATATGAGTTGGGATCATTTGAGCAATATTCTTTATCCCCGTTAAATTATAAACGGCATTCCATTTAGCGAGGAGCATGAGGTAATGGAGGAGGTTGTCAATCGCAGAGGACGAAAGGGGTTCTCTAAGTTCCGTGAGCCCTTTTTTAAGATCATGGCAAAGTAACTTCATTTCGCTATTGCACTTCATGCTTGCTAAAATAGTATCATGAGCCAAGTAAAACTAGATTATCACACCAGAATTACTATCGAACCCGGTAAACGGGGAGGACAACCCTGCGTTCGTTCTATGCGAATTACCGTATATGATGTTTTAGGTTGGCTGGCAAGTGGTATGAGTCAGGAAGAAATTTTTGAAGATTTCCCAGAACTTGAATTAGAAGATATTCAAGCGTGCTTGCACTATGCAGCTGATCGGGAACGATACCATTGGACAATAGCGAATGCCGCATAAGTTGTTACTTGATCAAAATATTTCTTATCGAATTCTTGATAAGTTAGCCCGACATTTTTCAGACTCTAATCAAGTTCGCCTTTTAGGGCTAGACAAAGCAGACGATATCACAATATGGCAATATGCTAAAAAGCATGGTTTTACAATTGTGACAAAAGATTCAGATTTTCATGAGCTAAGCTTAATCAATGGCATTCCTCCAAAGATTATCTGGTTAAAATGCGGTAATCAGAGAAAAGATTATATTTGCCAGTTGTTGATAAAACAGGCGCCTGAAATAAAAACTTTTATTGATGATCACCAAGCAGTTTACTTAGAAATATATTGATTGAAGAGGTAGCTCGTGCGCGGCGAGAATAGCGTTCGCCTGCATACTGCATTAGTACTGACGTCCAGTCTTGAATAGCTCAAAAAAATCTTCAAAGGCAGAAAAAAACTTGGCGGAGAGGGTGGGATTCGAACCCACGTGGGGCGGTTATGCCCCCATCCGATTTCGAGTCGGTGCCGGTATGGCCGCTTCGGTACCTCTCCTTAAGCTCCACCATAAGTGGAGAGAGGCGATAGGTTCGCCTGCTGAACTGCCTATCACATCAAGATAAGGCGGAATGATTGCGGGTTTCCCAAATTTATTCCAGGTGGCAATATCATGATAGGGATAATGCCAAGCTGGAACCGCATAGTATTCCCACATAATCACTCTGTCGAGCGCGTGCGCGATTTCTGTAATGTCGTTTAAAGTTCTTGCTGCAACTAATTGTTCGAGCAACAAATCAAGTGTTTTATTTTGAACGCCACTGATATTAGGGCTTCCAGGTTGAAGGGCTGATACAGAGCCCCAGCGGTACACTTGCTCGATACCTGGAATTAAGCTTCCTCCAAACCGTATGGAGAGTACATCATAATCAAAACTTTGACGTCGATTCTGGTATTGGGCAGGATCGAGTGTTCGGATGGATGCATTTAGCCCAAGTTTCTGTAAATTTTGAATATAAAACTGAACACTGCGTTCTAAAGCAGCATTTGCGAGGAGTATTTCAAAGGTGAATGGTTCGTTTTTTGCATTGACACGCTTCCCTTTTTTCATTTTCCATCCTGCATCGGCTAATAGTTGCCCAGCTTCATTCAAAATAGACCGGATGTGTTCTCGCGTATCATGAGGAGGTAAAGAAAAAGGATGCGTGAATACTTCCGGGGCTAGTTGTTTGGCAAAGGGCTCTAAACGTTTTTGCTCCGCTGGGGTTGGAAGTGTTTTTGTACCTGCCATGGAGCTATTTTCAAATAGACTCAAACTTCGCTGATACCGACCATAAAACAAATTTTTATTGAGCCATTCAAAGTCGAAGGCAAGGCTTAAGGCTTTCCGCACGCGTCGGTCTTTGAATTTATCACGCCGCACATTAAAAAAGAGTCCTTGGAATCCAACAGGTTTTTGGTGACGTATACTCTCTAGGATAATGTCTCCTTTTTTGACTGCAGGGGTTGTGTATTCGGACATCCAGAGCTTAGAAGAAAATTCTTGACGTGCATCGACTTGTCCTGCTTTAAAGGCTTCGAGTGCGACGCCGTCATCTCGATAGTAATCTATTTGGATCTCATCAAAATTATAGTGGCCTTTGTTGATAGGAAGGTCGCGTCCCCAATAGTCTTTTATACGTTCAAAAATAAGAGTATGTCCAGGTTTAACCTCCCGAATGCGGTAGGGACCACTCCCCAAAGGAGGCGTTAAGGTTGTTTTATCAAAGGCGTTTTTTGTAAAGTAAGCCTTCGACAAAATAGGCATAAGGGCAGGGATGGCAAGCGCATCTCGATTGAGAGTGTCTTTAAAAGTAAATCGAATTTTTCGTTTGTCTAAAATATCGACTTTGGAAATTTCATTTAATACGGAACGATAGCTCGGCGTCCCCTTTTGCTTTAGGAGCTCGTACGAAAACGCAACATCTTCGGCAAGTATAGGCGTTGCATCATGCCAACGGGCTTCTTCTCGTAAAAAGAAGGTGATAAAAGATCGGTCAAGCGGCAATTCTACTTTCTTAGCAATCAAACCATAGTAGGTGTCGGTTTCATCGTAAGTTCCAGTCATCAGGGTATCAAAAGGCAAAGTGGTGCTGGCGCCTTTGTTTCCTTTCAAAATATAGGGATTTAAATTGTCAAAGGTTCCCGTGACATGGAGTTTGAGTGTTCCCCCTTTGGGAGCCTCTGGATTAACATAGGAAAGATGCTTAAAGTTCTCCGGATATTTAAGAGGAAGATCTAAAAGAGAAAATCCATGGCTTTCTTTTGTAATCGGCGTTGAAGGAATATAAGGGGGATTTGCAGCCCAACAAACGGTTCCAAGTGCTATGATCCCAATCCAGGTTGTCATGCCAGCGAAGATTTTGTAGGGTGGACAAAGCTCGCGCAAGCGAGCGGCCCACCGATTGTGGTATTGAAGGATGTTTCCATGAAAATTGCAGTACTTGCTCATAATCCTGATCTTTATTCGAATCGCCGGCTAATGCAAGCCGGTAGAATTCGAGGTCATGATATGCGTTTTATTAATGTAAGCCAGTGTTATATCAATATTACAGCAGACAACCCAAAAATCTGCTATCGAGGGGGAGAAGTTCTATCTGACTTTCAGGCGGTTATTCCACGCATACGCCCAGTCGATACGTTTTATGGAACAGCAGTTGTACGACAATTTGAGATGCAAGGCGTGTATTGTTTAAATGATTCCATTTCTATTTTACGTTCTCGGGATAAACTCCGAACTTTGCAAATACTTTCTCGTAAAGGGATCAATATGCCGATTACGGGCTTTGCAGATCTCCCTCTGGATACCACTGCTCTAGTCAGGATGGTGGGTGGAGCTCCCCTTATTGTAAAGCTTTTAGAAGGTGCTCAAGGCGTTGGGGTCGTATTGGCAGAAACCAATCAGGCTGCGGAAAGCGTTATCAATGCGTTTAAGAGTCTTAGGGCACATATTTTAGTGCAGGAATTCATTAAAGAAGCCGAAGGAAAAGATTTGCGATGTTTTTTGGTTGGTCATAAAGTGGTTGCAGCCATGGAACGGAAAGCAGCCCCAGGTGAATTTCGTGCCAATTTACATCAAGGTGGAACGGCGACCCTTGCTAAAACGACGAAAGAAGAACGTCATATGGCGGTTCAAGCGGCTCGTGCGATCGGTCTTCGCGTTGCGGGAGTCGACATTGTTCGCTCTAAAAACGGTCCTAAAGTATTAGAAGTCAATTCATCGCCTGGCCTTGAGGGCATTGAAGAGACTACAGGTAAAAATATTGCAAACCTTATGATCGAGCATATTGAAAAACATGCCATTAACCACTAACCACATCCCCCTCACTCCATTTTAACAAACTTGGATCTTCACAGAATTCTGAAAAGATCTTCGCCATTTTGCTCGCATGAACACCGTCGATGAGCCGATGGTCAAAGGTGGCACAGATCTTCATCACTTTTGCGATTACGATTTGTCCTTTTCGAACAACGGGTTGTTCTTGGATGGAAGACAAAGCCAGAAGAAGCGGAACTCTGGAATAAGGGATGAGTGGTGCAAAGGCCATGTCCAATTTTCCGAGCGAGCCGTAGTTAGTCACCATGGCACTTCCAAAAGAGTCTTTTGGCATTCCCATCCAGGGTGTCCAAAGGTTCAGTGAATAAAGAAAAAAGCCAGAGAATCGAATGATCCAATAGGATAAAAAATTAGGCAACCCTGCAATGAGTTTTTTCATTTTTCGGTAGGTGTGATCTTGATGGGTGCGAATGGCGTGTACCTTTGCTTCTATTTCTTCTGCAAGCATCATTACCGTTTTTTTATCGACCTCGCGGATGGCAATACCGGTTAGATCTCGACCTTCAAAATCGGTAGCGACTTGAAAAAAAATATCAATGCTGGTGCGAGGGTAGATTTTGCCAAACCGTAAAACGCAATTGATGTCGGGATTTTGCTTTAAGGTTTCCGCGAGCGCTTTGCCAATAAAATGAGTGATGGTGATGTGATGCCCTGTTTGTACTCGAAGTGCTTCAATGCGCTCCAACACTTTGTCCATTTCTACTTCAAGGATACCGTAAACACTAGGGTCCCCGACCATTTTCCAGGTTCCAATCGCTACTTTTCGCCAAGGGGAAATCCGTTTAGGGGAATGTAATTTTACGTTACTTTCGATGAGAGACATGGGATAAATTCCTTTTTTTGTGAAGATCTTAGCAAGCATAACAGCCTTTGAGAGGTTCTCTCAAATTTTGTCTTTACAAAAAGAAAGGAGGACCCCTTAAGTCCTCATTTTTTCTCCATTCGTCTTTAATTCGGAGAGGACGCCAAATTTGATAAAGGTATAAATATGGTATATATTTAATATCATGGAGTTTGAATTCGATCCAAATAAAAGTCAGACGAATCAACAAAAACATGGGATTGATTTTGTGGAAGCGCAAATTTTATGGGACGATTCCAACTACCTTGAAATCCCGGCGAGTGAAATCAATGAACCGAGATATTTAATTATAGGGAAGATAAAAAACAGTATTTGGGCAGCGGTAGTAACTTACCGCGGAGATAAAGTGAGAATTATCTCAGTTCGTCGGGCACGTAAAGAAGAGGTAACACTTTATGAAAGCGAGTGAATTTGACAAAAAATTTGATGCGGGTAAAAACATACTCTCCCATCTTGATTTAGCGCGAGCGCGAAGGCCGCAGCGTGAGCAACAACGCGTGAATGTAGATTTTCCAAAATGGATGCTACATTCTTTAGACAATGAGGCAGACCGCTTGGGAGTGCCACGGCAGTCCGTGATTAAAATTTGGATAGCAGAAAGACTGGACCAAAAACATATACAGTAACTGCTTACACCCTTGCAAAATAAATTGTAAAAATCTGTAATGCCTCGACTCAAATGGTAGGGAGGGTGGTTTGCTGTGTATTTTCTGCTGCCTTTGCGAGCGTCCCCGAGCGACGGTGATTTTTCAGGTAAAAATGCAGGATGCATTTTTAGCGCACTGGAGGTATGGATACCGACTGTGCGCGGCCTGAAAAATTCTAGGAGCGCAGGGGACAAATGCGAGCAGCAGGCAGCGGAAAATACACAGTGAACCACCCATCAGTGGGGATTACAGATTTTTAAAATTTATTTTGCAGGGGGAGCGAGCAGTTACCCCAAAAGTTGAGAATGTCATGAATTTTAGTATGATCTTCTTTGTGCCATGTTGACATTCATTCCTGCCATTTTAGGTGTAGGTATTCTGATTGCCATAGTATTGCAAATCAGAGTTAGCCGTCAGATCTCTCAAGCCGCAAATACCGTAGACGTTTTATTGATGCGTTTGGATGAGAATGGAAAATGGACTGAAAAACAGATCCGCCAAACGGAAGAGTCTTTGCGCCATGTCGTTGGAGAAAGTCAACAAACCACCCTTCGAACCTTTTATGAATTTAAGGAAAAAATTCAAGCCGCATTTTCAGAGCTTCAAATTGCTTTAAATAAAAATCATTTGGAAGGATGGAAACTCCTTCAAGAAAGTTCGGAAAAGAGTTTAGTGACTTTACAGCAACACGTGTCAGAAGCTTTAAAACAGTCGAGGGATGCACTTTCAAAAAGCGTGGGTGAGCTCACTCAAACAACGGCAGAACGTCTATCCACGGGCTTTGAAAAAACGACCGCAACATTTTCAGATGTGGTAAAGCGCCTAGTTCTCATTGATGAAGCTCAGAAAAAGATCACAGAGCTTTCTGGAAACGTTGTGAGCCTGCAGGAAATTCTTGTCGATAAGCGCGCGCGAGGTGCTTTTGGGGAAATTCAACTTCAAGGGTTAATCCGGAATGTTTTACCAGAAGCGCATTTTTCCTTTCAACATACTTTTGGGAATGGTAAACGGGCAGACTGTGTGTTGTTTCTTCCTCCGCCCACAGGAACCATTGCCATCGATGCTAAATTCCCTTTAGAAAATTATCAAAAAATGATGAACGCCGCTTCAGCGAGTGTAGAGCGGAAAGCAAAAGAGGTGTTTTTTCAGCAAGACATCAAACGTCATATTCAGGATATTGCATCCAAGTACATTATTCCTGGTGAGACGACAGATAGTGCAGTGATGTTTATTCCTGCCGAGTCCGTTTTTTCTGAGATCCACAGCCATTATCCAGAGCTGATTGAAATGGCTTATAAAAACCGAGTTTGGCTGGTTTCCCCAACGACTTTAATGGCTGTGCTGACGACAGCGCGTGCGGTTATCCAAGATGAAGCCACTCGAAAGCAAGTCCACATTATTCAAGAGCACTTGCGGTATCTTTCTGCAGATTTTGTTCGGTTTCAAACCCGAATTGAAAGTTTATCCCGACACATTCAGCAGGTGCACGCGGATGTGGATAATGTGCATACTTCGGCTCAAAAAATCACGCATCGGTTTCAAAAAATTGAAAAGGCTGAACTTGCGGATGAAACTTCAAGCGAAGGAGCTATAAAGACGCCCCTCGTCGAGCCCGCCACCACGCCATAGCATGGGCAGCATTATGCTGTTGTACGAGAGGTTGGGGATTGGGAAGTGGACTCGGCATTGCCTCTCCAGGAACAGGCCCTATTTCTGAGATCTGTGCTTTATTGAAGTCGCTTATTTGCAGTACGAATTGAGGCGTAATGATTTTCCCTTTCCCGATCCCAATAATGGGGGATTTTTTGGCGAGGAGATCATGCCCTATCGTATGATAGAGAAATCCTTTTGGGGCAATAAGCTCCACTAAGGTTGGCGTCATATCGATATGGCTCCCTGCAACAAACGAAGGCATTTTTATATTTTGTAAAACTTTTTTCCCGTAGAGCACAAATGGGACGCTTGAAGCTTCGTATAAGGGAGGATTGGCAAACACGTGATCTCGCCCATAATGGTCTCCCGTAATGGCAAATAGGGGCCGGGGGAGGTGTTCTTCTTCTTTTCTAACAAAATGACCCAAAGCTCTATCGGACTCCCAAAAGTGTGTAAGAGAGCGCAGGCTCACTAAATTTTTAATATTTTTACCTGTGGGCATGAAGGGTTTGGGTATTTCTTTTAAAGGAAATTCTGGAATATTCAGCGTGTAAGGTCGGTGGTTGCCGGTTGTCATAACGAGCGTAAATTCACGCTCTTCTGGGTTGGTTTTCGTTCGAATAAATTGAAAGAGGCTTTCATCGTCTACGCCCCATTCGGTTGTGTGGAGAAAATGCTGAATATCATTCGCACCATACACCTCCTCAAAGCCCTGCTCGCGAGCAAAATCCCCCAAGCGTTGCCAAGACAAATATCCGCCATAAAATAACCGAGTTTTATAGCCTAGTTTTTTAAAGACGGTAGCCAAAGAAGAAGGATAAGGCTCTGTAGAATTGGGTAAGTAGTTGATATGAACCCCCGCATCCGGCAATCCCGTCATAATGGCAGCCAAAGAACTCATGGTGGAAGAAGAGGCCGGTAGAAAATATTTAAAATAGAGTCCTTCTTTCGCGAATGCTTTTAGGTTTTCAGCGACTTTTAAAGAAGCATAGGTGTTGAGTAAAGGCCAAGAATGGTAACTTTCCATCACGATTAAAAAAATATGGGTGGGAAGTTGTGCGGTGGGCACTTTAGCGCCTTGTGCTTTTCTTTGCATATAGTCATCGAGTGTCGAATATCCTGAATGATTCCCAAAGTAATACTCGGCTTCTTGGGCAATAGGTTGATGGGTATATTCTTTCAACCCGTTCCCTTGTGTAATTAGCCAGTGATGTTTGATGGCGTAGCGCAAGGCAGTGGGAGGAGGAACCACGGCTTTATTTAAGAATTCATCTTGAGTGATAGCAGCGTCTTTTAGCTGGATAGAGCGAAGAGTCCACCCGCTTTGCAGAGCCACCTTGAAAAAACCAGCCATCAGTAGAATGAGAAACACTTTTCCTTTCCATCCTGGGCTCCATTGTATTAAAGAAGGAGGTTTTAACCATTTTGTGAGGCATAGAGTACTTGCAGCAAAAACGACAAGAATAATCAAAAAATTTCGAATGGGGTGGTATTCCACCAGAATGGTTTTAAAAATGGCAGTGGTATCGTCATAATACAAACCGAATAAAATTTCATTAAAGAGATCATTGTATTCTGCATAATAGGCATAGCTGATAACGGTAATAATAGTAGCCGTTGCTGTAAACAGCATGGCAAACCATTGTCTTCCCCGTTCAGAAAATAAAGATCTGCCCAAAAATACAGAAGGAAGCGTAAAGAGTAAAAAAGACAGGAGCGTCCACCCGCCTGCCAAACGCATATCAAAGCGAAGACCTGTTAAGCTGGCGGCAAAAATGTCATACGCGAGAGAAGCCGTTGTGATTTGGGCTTTAAACACATAAATAAAAATCCAACGATTAAGTTGAAAGAAGAGAACCGCAAATACCCAAAATTTAAAATCCTTTAAGAATTGGGAGACGAGTCGTTCCCAGGGGGTTTCTGAAAGATTTAATGTTTTTTGGAAGTTCATCTATTATTTTCTTTTCCTAAAAAATCAGAGGGGCGAATACCACAAATCCACAAAGTAACCCCATATCCGATCAGGGACAGTAAAATTATGCTTCCCAAATAGCTTGCTCGCCTCACTCCTGTCCATTCTATCCAGTTAGAGTATGCGGGGACAATAGCCAATAAAAGTATAGCCATTGAAAGGCTGGCTAACATAATTTTGACCGAAATGGTTTGAGTAAAAGGATTAGCGGTAATCCTATTCTTCCGTCTCAAAGCCAAAAAAAGCAAAATAACCTGAATCCATGCCGACAAGGAGGTCGCTAACGCAAGCCCTGCATGCGCCAAAGGAAACACTAAGATGAGGTTCAAGACAATGTTGCAGAGGATGGCGATAAGTGTAATTCGAACCGGCGTTTTAGTATCCTGGTGAGCAAAGCAACCAGCGGACAATACTTTGACTAAAATAAAAGCGGGTAAGCCAGTTGCATAAGCGACTAAACTTTTAGAAGCCATCAGGACGTCCTTTTCTGCGAAAGCTCCGTAATAAAATAAAGTGGCCAAGGTGGGTTGCGCGAGCACAATAAGCCCTATGGCAGCAGGTAAACCGATGAGAAGGGATGTGTGGAGTGACCAGTTCATGGTGTGGGTAAAGGCCTGTGGACTATGCGCCGCCACTTGTCGAGATAAGTGCGGTAAAATGACGGTCGCAAGTGCAATACCAAATACCCCAAGCGGAAATTCCATCAGGCGGTCAGAGTAGTAAAGCCAAGCGATACTGCCATCCTTCAAGAAAGAAGCAATTAAGGTATCTACGAGCAAGTTAATTTGAACAGCAGAGGCTCCAAGGAGTGAGGGTCCCATCAGCTGAAACACCCGTTTAACGCCAGGATGTTGCCAGTCTATTTTAAATTTAGGCAGTCGTTGGATGCGTTTTAAAAACGGCCATTGAAAAACAAGTTGAGCTAACCCTCCGATGAGAACTCCCCAGGCGAGTGCAGTAATGGGGTGGTCTAAAAAAGGTGCCAAGCCAATAGCGGAACCCACCAAAGCCAAATTTAAAAACACGGGCGCAAAAGCAGGGACTGCAAAAGAACCGTAACTATTTAATATGCCGGCAGCCAGGGAAGCCAAAGAAATAAGAAGCAAATAGGGAAAGGTGATCCGCAGCATCTCGACCGCGAGGATATATTTTTCCCCACTCGCTTCAAAGCCAGGTGCAAACAGTCGAATGAGGAGGGGGGAACAAACGATGGCGATTATCGTGATGATAAGGAGTACGGCTCCCAAATTTCCGGCAGTTCTATTTATAAAATTTTGTTCTTCGGTGAGATCTTGTTGGGTATGGTATTCGTTTAGTACTGGTACAAACGCTTGGGAGAAAGCACCTTCTGCAAAAATCCGTCTGAAAAAATTTGGGATTTTAAAGGCCACAAAAAAAGCGTCAGCAGCAGGGCCTGCACCAAACACACGCGCAATGACGAGGTCGCGTATAAACCCTGCAATGCGGGAGAAGAGCGTCATAGAGCCGACAGTGGCAGTGGAATGGGCGAGAACTTTAGACATTTTTTGTCACATTCAGAGAATTAGTCTATATTTTTATTAGGATTAAGTGCAAAATTGTTTTTTCAAAATGATCATAAAAGGATCCAAAGGAATGAAACGGATCAACATAAAAAATCTCATTGTCGTTTCCCTTATTATTTTTTTACAAGGCGAAGCACTTTCAGAAAGTCGTCCTTCTTCTAATACAACCGCCTCAGAACCTATTCCTCTCCTTGAAGTGCAGACGTTTGCAGAAGTTTATGATCAAATCAAGAAGAACTATGTCGAGGAAATCAAAGACAAAGTTATTTTGGAGCATGCGATTGAAGGCATGCTGTCAGGTCTTGATCCACATTCTGCATATCTTCAGCCAGATATGTTGGAAGATTTACAGATTAGTTCCAGTGGAGAATTTGGAGGAGTTGGAATCGAAGTGACGATGGAAGACGGTTTTATTAAAGTCATTGCGCCTATGGATGATACACCGGCTGAGCGAGCAGGCATCTTATCGGGGGATTTAATTGTTAAACTCGATGATACTCCGATAAAAGGGCTCACGTTGCGAGAAGCGGTGAATCGAATGCGGGGTAAAGTGGGCGCCACTCTTACGTTAATGGTGGTGCGTCAAGGTACGGACAAACCTTTAAAGTTCACGATGGCTCGCGAGATGATCCGCATCAAAAGTGTTAAAAGTAAAATTTTAGAAGGTCGCTTCGGCTATTTTAAAATTTCACAGTTCCAGACCAACACGCATAACGATCTTGCACAACACTTTGCGAATCTTCAAAAACAAACCAAGCTGAAAGGACTTATTTTAGATCTCCGAAATAATCCGGGTGGCGTTTTAAAATCCGCAGTGGAAGTGGCGGATATGTTTCTTGAACGGGGTCTTATCGTCTATACCAAAGGTCGGATTAAAGAAGCGGAAATGCGGTTTACGGCGAGTTCTCCAGATAGATTTCAAAATATTCCGGTGGTGGTATTGGTGAATGCGGGCTCTGCTTCAGGATCTGAAATCGTCGCAGGGGCGCTTCAAGATCAGCGAAGAGCTTTGATTGTGGGGGTTAAGACCTTTGGAAAGGGCTCTGTTCAAACGGTTATTCCTTTAAATAGTGATAGAGCACTCAAATTGACGACTGCGCATTATTTCACGCCGAATGGGCGCTCGATTCAGGCACAAGGCATTGTTCCGGATATCATATTATCCCCTCTCGCACTCGCTCCATCGACTCAAGAAGGAGATTTTCCTTATTCAGAGCAAGATCTAAAAGGGCATTTGGTGAACCCTACGAATGGAGCAAGTAAGGTTTCTCCTCCCAAAAAAGAAGCGGCTAAGCTAGACGCTTCTACTGCCATAACAGACTATCAACTTTATGAAGCATTGAACTTGCTGAAAGGCCTTGTGATCAGCCAGGAAAGAAAGCCGGCGAAAAATTCATAGCATTTCTCCCAAACTTACGATTTGAGTAGAGTCATTACCTCTTCAGACTTTAAGAAATGAGCCTTCATCTTCTATAAGCTCCTTCATCAAGCGCAATAGCTGGCCTACAAAATAAAGCGGCAAGGACAATAAAGAAAACTGCACGGTGTGGCTTCCTGCTGAAATGAGTTTGGTATTGACTCGCCCAAAAGTAGGAAGTCCTAAATTGAATCGGATCGCAAAACGATTTTTTTTAGCATACGCAAATTGGTGAAGGGATTTAAGCTGGCCAGTGGTTCCCGCTTTTACCTCGATCGGAAAAAGATCATGTCCCCCATAACTCATCACATAATCCACCTCTGCGTTGCCTGTTTTTCCCTCGCGCAACCAATAATACAAACAAGGAATAGAAGGAAAGCTTTCTAAAAAAAGAAGGTGTTGCCCTATAAATTGCTCGGCAAGTGCGCCTTCGTTAATTAAGGCAATCTCATCCTGCTTAAAAATCTGTGCCCATTTGAGTCCTAAAAAGCGATTCATCAATCCTACATCCAAAAACAAAGGTTTGTAGACTTCTAGATCTGCGGATGCACCCAAAGGGATTCCAGTACATTGACTTTGAAAAACAGGAGTCATAACGCGCGCTAAAGAAAGCAGTTGTAACAACCTGTGAATGTCGCGTGCTTTTTGCTCTCTTGAAAAATGGGTGTATTTTATCTTACACCCTACTTGTGCAGGGATTTTTTGAAAGATTAACTTCAGCTGCAATGGATCGACACGCTTTTTATATTTTACAAAATCATCCTGATAGGTATTTAAAATGGAGTCATGGATGTTTTCGATTTCTGACAAGGTGCTTTGAGCTGCATAAGCAGCCACTGCTTCTGGCATGCCTCCTAAAAAAAGAAACTCACGCTGTCGCTCTACCAGTCTAGTGTGTGCACTGCTAGGGAAGCGAGTCCCAGGATGATAGTGTGCCATTTCCTCTATAAGCTGGTTTTCTCCAAAAGCCAATAGAAATTCTTCAAACGTGACAGGGCCCAATTGAAGGTATTGAATACGACCAACCGGCATTGAAAAAGTATGCTCTGATAAAACAAATTCCAGGAGGGAGCCTGCGGCAATAATAGGGAGATCTGGAAAATCCTCATGTAAGTATCGGAGTGCTGAAAGTGCACTAGGCGTTGCCTGTATTTCGTCTAAAAAAAGAAGGCTACCCGGCAGGTTGATTCTGCCAGATATGTTTTTTAGATTAGACTTCTTGCGTAACCTCCTCAGAATTTAAGCTCATGGTTGTGAACCCCAGCAATTAAGTTAAAGCGTAGGCCAAATCTTTTTCGATGGTTTCGGTATTTGTCAGCAATAATTCTGAAG
>JACQPQ010000068.1 GCA_016207405.1 Gammaproteobacteria bacterium
CCCCCAAGCCACCCCCCATGTTGGAGGCGATTTAACAGAGGTAGAAGTAAAGGTTTTGAGATTCTGCAAAGAATCTAGAACAAGGGCCGAGATTGTAAAAATGACGTGCCTAAGTCTAGACTATGTGCGCAAGGAACTCCTCCCTAAGCTGATCCGCTCCAACCAACTCGCCTACACTTTGCCAGATACGCCAAGGAGTCCAAAACAGAGATATCTTGCCACCAAAGTAAAAAAATCTGAGTAATTATACTGCGCCCGTAGCTCAGTTGGATAGAGTACTGGATTCCGATTCCAGTGGTCAGAGGTTCAAGTCCTCTCGGGCGCGCCAATCTCATTATCCAAAGCATAAAAGGCAAGTCCCTCTAATACCAAATGAGGCTTAAACATCACAGGAAATGAAAGATGCGGCAACAAAAGAGGCGCGTCCCCACCAGTTAAAATCCATTGAACCTCACAGCCCATGTCCTCTTTTAAACGATGAAACAGAAAGTGAAGATACCCCACCACGCAAGTTAAATATCCAAACTCAACCCCTTGCAGCGTATTATGTGCAAGATTTCCAACTTGCCCAAAACAAAGTTTGGATGCCTCAAGCTCCAATTGAGGAAATTGCGCCTTAAGTGTTCTTATCCATATATGCCAGCCCGGTAAAATATGTCCCCCTAAGTGCTGTCCTTCCCGGTCTACAAGATCTAGAGTCAACGCACTCCCATAATCCACCACACAAAAAGGTGCGCGAGTCGTTTGATGCGCTGCAATAAGCGCCAGCCAGCGGTCAATACCGAGTTGTTCTGGCCTTGTATATCCATTCTGAACGCCTCTTTGTTTCTTCAAAGTATGCGCAAAATGGATGGGGATGTGGCCGCACTTTTGGGCCCATAACATAATCGCCTTTTGAAAAGAAAGGCCCGCAACATTAGAAACCCATAGCGACGAGGGCACATCGAGCGCCTGCCATTTTTCTTCTAACAACGCATCTGGCGCATGCCCTTTATGCAGAACCCCTTGCGGATTATTCACTCGCCCCTCATGATAAAAAGCCCACTTAAGACGCGCATTGCCAATATCAACAAGGAGTATCACAGAAGTGCCTTTACGGAAATATCCCCACAGACAATAGCTTGAATAGCCTCTTCCTGCCGAACACATAACTCACCACGAGCATTGACACCCTCCGCCACTCCTCTTTGCGTAGTGTCGCCCATTTTCCATTCTATGGCTTTTCCAAATAAAAAATCCAAAGACTGCCATTCTTGCAGAAAAGGTTCACACCCCCCCGATTCAAATAGTCTGAGACTTTCGGTGAGTGTATTCAGAATAGATGCCGCTAAAGCGTTTCGATTATGAAGAAGGAGGGGATGGCAAGCTAAATCGGTTACGGGTTGGTGGATGTCCTGTTTTACAGTGCGCGCCAGGCGAAGGTTCATACCCACGCCTATCACAACAGACTGAGAGGATTCTGTTTCTAGAACATCGATTAAAATACCCCCAAGTTTTTTACCCCGAAGAATAAGATCATTGGGCCATTTAAGCTTAAGATTAGAAACCCCCTGATGGCGCAAAGTCTTTGCTACAGCAATTCCAACGACAAGGCTCAAACCCGATAAATCCTCCGAACCCCTTTTGGTTTTCCATAGGAGAGAAAATGCAAGCTGACCACCCAAGGGGTTTACCCAGGTTCGCCCCGCTCTTCCTCGCCCTTTTGTTTGATATTCGGCAAACAGGACAGCATTGTGAGGGGGAACCTCGACGACCAGAGTGTCTTGCGTAGAATCCACCATAAACCGAGTTTCTATTGCGTGGAAAAATGATTGAGCAAGTGGCGTTAAATAGGAACGAATGACTTCAGCATTTAATACTTCAATAGAATGCTTCAAACGGTAGCATTTTTTGAAATTGCGAACCTCTAACCCCATCTCCTTCAACTGTTCTATTTTATGGGGAATAAGAAACGCAGAAACGCCACTTTTTTGGCTCAGTGTTTGTGGAGAGTGGGACGTGCCTTCGGCAAGAAGCGTATAGAGTTTATATAAAGATAGCATGCAGAATTAAATGCAGGTATTCTAAATCCAAAAAACATGAACCCGAATTATAACCCCCAGCAAATTGAATCGGAAGCGCAAGCCCATTGGGAAGCCATACAAGCTTTCCGGACAAAAGAAGATCCAAAAAAGAAGTCTTTCTATTGCCTTTGCATGTTTCCTTACCCCAGTGGCCGTTGCCACATGGGACATGTCCGCAACTATACCATCGGAGACGTCATCGCCCGCTTTGCCCGTATGCGAGGCAAAAATGTTCTACACCCTATGGGATGGGACGCTTTTGGCTTGCCTGCTGAAAATGCCGCCATTCAAAACAATGTTGCCCCCCGCGACTGGACTTATCAAAACATCACCGCTATGCGCCTCCAACTCAAACGGTTGGGGTTCAGTTACGACTGGTCAAGGGAAATCACTACCTGTGATCCCACATACTATCGATGGGAGCAGTGGTTTTTCTTAAGACTCTTAAAAAAAGGCCTCGTGTACCGAAAAAACGCTATGGTAAATTGGGATCCCGTTGACCAAACGGTACTCGCAAATGAACAGGTCATTCAGGGGAAAGGGTGGCGATCAGGCGCCCTCATTGAACACCGAGAGATCCCACAATGGTTTCTAAAAATCACCGCTTATGCGGAAGAGCTCTTATCGGGCTTAGAGTCCCTTTCTGGCTGGCCATCCAAAGTCAGAGAAATGCAAAAACACTGGATAGGCCGTTCCGAAGGTTTGGAACTTACTTTTCACGTTCAAGGAATGACGACCCCCATTGAAGTCTTTACCACACGGCCCGATACTCTGATGGGGGTAACCTATCTTGCTTTAGCCCCCCAACATCCTTTGGCAAAAAAAGTTGCACCCCATCGGCCCGATCTCCAAAAATTCATAGACGCTTGCGGGCACCGAAAGCTCGCCGAAGCGGAATGGGAAACCCTAGAAAAACAAGGCATGGATTCCGGACTCAAAGCCATTCATCCTGTGACAGGAGAAATGCTCCCCGTCTGGATAGTCAATTTTGTCGTGATGGAGTATGGAACGGGCGCTGTCATGTGCGTCCCTGCACATGACGCGCGAGACTATGAGTTTGCCAAAAAATATGCCCTCCCACTCAAATGGGTGATCGCGCCTGTTGCTAATCCAGATCCAGAATTTGCGCTAGATAATGAGGCGTTTGTGGATCTGGGGGTTCTTATTCATTCCGGCCGTTTTACGGGATTGTCTTCCCAAGAGGCTTCTTTAGCCATTATTCAAACGATAGAAAAAGCCAACTTGGGAAAAAGAAAACTGAACTACCGATTGCGCGACTGGAGCATTTCTCGCCAGCGGTATTGGGGAACCCCCATTCCTATTATTTACTGTGACTCCTGCGGAATTGTTCCGGTTCCAGAAAGAGATCTCCCTGTTGTTCTACCAGAGCATGTCACTTTTAAAGGAGCAACTTCTCCCTTAAAAGCGCTTCCTGAATTTTATGAAGTTTCCTGTCCCTCCTGCGGCAACCCAGCGAAGCGCGAAACAGATACCTTTGATACTTTTCTTGAGTCTTCTTGGTACTACGCCCGATTTGCGTGCCCCGACAACCCCAACGCCATGCTGGATAAACGAGCCCGCGACTGGTTGCCAGTCGACCACTATATCGGGGGCATAGAACACGCCATTTTGCATTTACTCTATGCACGTTTTTTCCATCGTTTACTCCGAGACGAGGGTTTGGTGACACAAGACGAACCCTTTACCCAACTACTGACGCAAGGCATGGTGTTAAAGGATGGGGTCAAGATGTCTAAATCAAAAGGCAATGTGGTTGATCCAGAGCACCTCATTACTCAGTATGGCGCAGATCCGCTTCGCCTTTTCGTATTGTTTGCAGCACCCCCTACCCAGTCTTTAGAATGGTCCGATCTCGGTATAGAAGGCTCTGAGCGATTCTTGCGTCGTTTATGGAGGGCTGTAGCAGAACACCTAGAAAAAGGACTTATCAGTACAGAAGCCTCGCTACTGCCCGTCACAGAAGAACAAAAAAACATGCGTAAACTCGCTCATCAAACGCTCATCAAAGTCACCGATGATTATGAAAGAAGACTGACTTTTAACACGGCTATTGCTGCCATCATGGAGCTTACGAATGCCATGAACAAATTCGAAACAAAGTCAGAAGCAGACCGAGCCATACGCCAAGAAGTATTGGAACTTATTGTGCTCATGCTCTCCCCACTCATCCCTCATATCAGTTACGCACTATGGAAGGAACTTCGCCCAAATGAAGATATTACTCACGCCGCTTGGCCAAAAGCCGATATAGAGGCAACATGCGAAGAAACGCTCAAAATAGTTTTACAGGTCAACGGTAAAGTGAGAGGCACTCTGTCCATGCCTTCACAGATCTCCGAAGAAGCTATTCGAGAACTCGCCGTTCATCACCCAACCGTTCAGCCCTTTATTAAGGGAAAAATCGTGAAAAAAGTCATCGTGGTTCCTAAAAGACTCGTCAATGTGGTGGCCGAATGAATTCCGCATTCCGCATTCCGCACACTACATTTTTTTTATTCCTTATGTTAACTAGCTGTGGATTTCACCTTCGCAACACACCAGAAATACCCGCCCATTTTTACTCCATAGAACTTAAATCCAAAACGCCGTATGCCCCATTGGAAATCGCGCTTAAACGCAAGTTCTCTGCTGCTGCTTCACTGCGCTCTAAAACTAAACCGGAAGAGTCTCAAGCCGTTGTGGTTGAAATCCTAGATAGTTCGGTGAGCGCGCGCCCACGAGCTATCCGTGGAGATAAGCGTCTAGAAGAAATTGAAGTCACCTACCAGGCAACCTTCCAAGTTTTAGGACTGGAAAACAAAGTGATCATGCCGCCCCTCACGCTTTCCCGTTCAGAAAGCGTTTTATACGACCGGAGTTTTGCTTTGGGGAAACAATACGAACGAGAAGAGCTAGAACACGAGTTGGCAGCAGAGCTGGTCGACGACATTCTCTACCGACTTGCGCTCGCGCGGCCAGAAAAAATCTAATGGAAATCACCCGTGAACGCCTCCCCCTCTTTCTGAAGAGACCCTCCTTTTTTCCAATTTACTGCGTCAGCGGAAATGAAATTGTTCTTGTCCAAGAAGCGCTGGAGTGCATTCAAGTCGCATTAAAAACCCAAGGTTTTTTGGAACGAGAGGTGGTGATCGTCGACCGAGAGTTCGACTGGTCAGCGCTTATTCGAATGAGTTTTCAGCGTTCACTCTTCTCCAAAAACGGCTTTAAAATTATAGACTGCCGCGTGCAGGAAGGCGGCATAAACGCCTCGGGCAAGAAGGTCTTAGCGCAATATGGGGAGGCGCCCGCCAAGACGTGTGTATGGATAGTAAGCTGCCCACAAATTCCAAAATTTGAACACGAAAAATCTTGGATGAAGAGTATCAAAGAAAAGGGCGTGTTTGTCCCCATTTGGCATCTGGAGGGAACCCACCACAAGCGCTTTATCCAACAAAAACTTCGCACAGCGAATTTGCCCATCACGCCTTCTGCCCTTGATGTCTTAGCTGAATACACAGAAAGAAATTTACTCGCTGCTAAACAAACGATAGAACATTTTTCATCTATAAGGGTAAAAGAACCCATTACAGAAGAAGACATACAATCCGCCTTATCGAATGTTAGTGCCCCAGAAGTATTCGACATTATCGAATCATGGTTAAAAGAGGATATTCCTAAGCTTTTTAGTTCCCTCTCGCAACTTAAAATAATAGATTCTATGGCCAACTTAAGACTCGTGGGTGCTTTTATTGCCGAGGTACGTCAACTCGCAAGAATGGCTGAAGAGGTAGCAAAAGGGACTCCCATTCCCAACGTGCTACAAACCTTTAAAGTTTGGCCAAGAAGGAAAAAATGGGTGCTGCAAAAACTCCAAAAAACTCCCCTGCATGCATGGTATGCTTTGTGGAATGCCCTGCTAGAAATCGAATGCATCCAGAAAGGTGTTCAAACAGGCGATATTTGGAATGCCCTCACGGCTTTCTTGGTAAACACCCTGCCAACTGCCCAACGAGCGTGCGCATCATCACAAAATAAAGATCAGGTCCCAACGGCAAAGTCATCCCCCATGGATCCAGTACGCCATAGGGAACCGAGTGTTGGGCAAATAGATCATTGAAATGGGCCCTCTCAAAAAAAGGTTCCCGGAATGCGCACTGGATAGTCTTTGCTTTTAAATCCTTCTCTAACTGTAATCGATGAGACGGCTTTAAAGACAAATAATGTGCGCCCCCCACAACCCGAACACCTTTCAAACCATATCGAACTTCTAAATACTGATATGCGTCATGGAAGACAAGAAAAGTTCTTTCCTGGACCGGAAGTAAAGTCTTTTTAAGCGCCTCATGAAGGATGAGGAGTGCCCCCTCCATACGATCCCTATTGGCTTCATAAAGCGCCCTGTGGGAAGGGTCAAACGCCGCCAACTCTTCTCTTACCTGTTGAACAATGACTCTGGCATTTTCTAGATCAAGCCATAGATGGGGATCTAAAGACGCGTATTCTGTATGCGAGGAAGAAAGATCAGAATGTACCATACGATAAGGGTGTCGAATCAGTTTTGGGTTCCGACTGATTTCAATAATCTTGGCATTCTTAGCTAAAGTTTTAAGGGGGGCTTCCAAAGGGGTTTCAAGAGAAGGCCCTATCCAAAAAATAAGCTTTGCGTGTGCCAAGCGCTTGGCGTCACTTGGCCGCAGGGTATACGTGTGGGGGGAAAGGTTGCCTCTAATCAATAAATCTGGGCGAGACACGCCCTCCATAACCCCCGCAACTAAAGAATAAATGGGAGGAATACTGGCCGCGACGCCCATATCCTTTTCTTGTGCAAAAAGAGGCGCACTTCCAAACGTTAGAAAGACAAGGGTGCTTCGTTTTATCCAATCTTTTGAAATTCCCATCCGTAATTTCTATTTACGAATATTCATCGAGTATTCGCCAAATTTGATGGGCACTGATATCACCTTGATCACTTTTTGAATAAATGTTAACCAAGATGATCTTGCGAGAAGTTCTGAGATAATAAATCAAACGATACCCACTGCGCTTACCTTTCTGAACATCAGAATTACGTACCCTTACCTTGAATAAGGTATATCCTATTCCTGGAATTTGATCTCCCACAAGTTTGCCAGCTTGTAGTTGTTCAATGACCGGTTGAATATCTTGTTGAATATGCCGATATTTTTTACCCAAATTTCGTAAATCACGCTTAAACTCTGCGGTATATTCCAGGTGCATAGGTAGAAACTAAACATCATCCCACAGATCAGAAACAGGCTTAGTATCCCCTTTCATTGCTTCTTCCCACCCTTGGCGAAAACTTTCATCAGCCATTTTTAGACACACACTTTCTCGAAAAGCATGCACAATAGAGAGGAGAAAAGGTAAATATTCTTTGGGGGTTTTTCGAATTTCTGCTGCTAATTGTTTAGATATAGGG
>JACQPQ010000067.1 GCA_016207405.1 Gammaproteobacteria bacterium
CGAACCTGTTGAACTTCTGTGAGTTGGCTGTCGTTCATGGTGGTGTTCATCTCCCTAGCATGGACCACCCCCTCATTTTCAGGCTCATCTTGTATTGGAATCACATTCCACTTTCAGGCTCATCTTGTATTGGAAGAGACTGTCCCTAGACTTCATAAATCCCAAAGGGTATATTCACGAGATCTTAGGAATGAGAAGAATGGACCCCACACCTCACCAACGCGTAGAACACCTCCTCAAACTCGTTCAGGCCCTATTAGTGGAATCAGGCCGCGAACATGCCGTTTCCCATCTCACCTTAAAAGCCGATCTCACCCAAGATTTAGGTATTGATAGTTTAGGTCGAGTAGAGCTTTTTCTACGTATCGAAAAAACATTCGGTGTTCATCTGCCCGATTTTCTTATGGCAGAAGCCAAAACTTTGGAAGATCTCGCAAAAGCCATAGAAGACACAAAACCAACGGGTTTGAAAAGTACGGAGGCGAGCTCGCGAGCATCTCTACTTGAACCCATTGCCCTCGACGTGTCTTCCGCCAAAACTTTAGGGGAAGTTGTCTTCCGATATGCCCATGAAACGCCCACTCGCCCCCATATTTATTTGCAAGATGAATTGGGTCGAGAAACCATTATCCGCTACGAACAGCTTTTTGAAGCAGCCGCTCGCATTGCACGAGGCTTGAGCGAAATAGGCGTAAAATCTGGCGAAACCGTTGCCATTATGCTTCCCACAAGCGAAGGTTTTTTTTACAGCTTTTTTGGGATTTTGCTTTTAGGCGCTATACCGGTTCCTATTTACCCACCTTTTCGAAGCGACCAAATTGAAGAGTACGTCAAACGAGAAGCTAAAATTCTCCAGAATGCAGAAGTTCGTGTCCTTATCACCTTTGATAAGGCCGTCATCGTGAGCCGTATTTTACGCGCTTTTATTCCAAGCCTCCTCGCAGTAGAGACCGTTCAAGAACTGATGAGATCAGGAGGTGTCTTACCTCCCGTACATATTGAAGAGAACGATCCCGCTCTTATTCAATATACCTCTGGCAGCACCAGCATCCCAAAAGGCGTATTACTCTCTCACAAAAATTTACTCACCAATGTGCGCTCGATTGGGCAAGCCATTCATATTTCACCCACGGACGTTGCCGTCAGTTGGTTGCCACTTTACCACGATATGGGCCTCATCGGCTCTTGGCTATTTGCGTTGTACCACGGAATTCCCATAATTATTCTGTCCCCCATTTCATTTTTAACACGCCCAGAACGATGGCTGTGGGCGATTCATGCTCATAGAGGAACCCTCTCCGCTGCCCCTAATTTTGCTTATGAGCTCTGCATTCGAAAAATAGACGAACACACTTTAGAAGGACTGGATTTAAGTTCTTGGCGTTTAGCTTTAAATGGAGCTGAAGCGGTCTCTCCTAAAACTTTACATGCATTTGTTAAAAAGTTTTCGAAGTGTGGGTTTAAAGAAGAAACTTTTTTCCCCGTATACGGTTTGGCAGAATCAACGGTTGCTTTGACTTTCCCCACCCCTGGGCGAGCACCCCGAATCGACAAAATCGACAGAAAAGCCTTTGAACAAGAACGACGTGCGGAACCGAAGGCCGCACATCAAGAAAACGGGCTTGAGTTTGTGGGATGCGGCCATCCACTCCCTGGCCATGATGTCCGCATTGTGGACGAATCTGGCACTATTTTAAAAGAACGCCAAATTGGAATGCTTCAGTTCAAAGGCCCTTCTTCCATGTGTGGGTACTACCGAAACCCAGCGGCAACCGATCTCATCCGACATGAAGGCGCTTGGTGGGACTCTGGGGACTTAGCTTACTTGGGAGAAGGCGATGTATTTATCACCGGTCGAATAAAAGACATCATTATTAAAGCGGGACGCAATGTACACCCTGAAGAACTGGAAGACATTGCCAGCACCATTAAAGGGATTAGGCGGGGGTGTGTGGTCGCTTTTGGGGCGACCGATCCCTTAGTCGGCACTGAAAAAATTGTTATTGTGGCCGAAACCGCAGAAAGAGAATCCTCGTCTCATGATCAAATGATCTCAGCCATTATTCATAAAGTTGCAGAAGCGACTGAGATCCCCCCTGATATCGTTATTTTAGTCCCTCCACGAACCATACCCAAAACCTCAAGCGGAAAATTACGACGAGGAACCTGCAAAGAACTTTATTTAAAAGGAGAACTCAGTAAAGAAAGATGGTCTTCTGGTTTTCAATTGACACGCCTCATCATCACAAGTTTGAAGAAATATGGGCTCCGGAGTATTCAAAACATTATTAAAGTGGCCTACACGTTATATAGTTTTCTGTTGATTATAATCGCGGGCAGCATCGCTTGGGGCGCTCTTTCAGTCAGTACTCCAAAACGAGCGCGGTCCTTCTTAAAAATTCTGGCACATGGGTTATGCGTGCTTACCGGTTGCCCCATCCGCATGAAGGGGAAAGTTCACCTCTTTTATGAGCACCCTATGATCTTTGTCGCCAATCACACCAGTTACGTGGATGTTATTGCTTTGCTGGCGATTCTTCCTGCCGATACGCGGTTCGTTGGGAAAAAGGAACTTCTTCAGCTGCCTGTGATTGGATCCCTCCTGAAAAAGCTAGGGCTTCTCACCATTGACCGTCTAGATTTTTCACAAAGCCTACAGGATGCTGAGTGTATTGAAAAAGCCGTCCGAGAAGGTTCTTCTGTTTTAATTTTTCCAGAAGGCACGTTTACCTATGCGACGGGGCTGCGCCCCTTTAAATTTGGAGCGTTTAAAATTGCCGTAGATACCAAGCGCCCAATACTCCCCATTGCACTGACAGGCCCACGGTCTATTCTAAGAAGTGGCTCTTATTTGCTGACACCCCACTGGATTGACATTACGGTTTTACCCCCTATTGTTCCAACAGGCCATGACTGGCACGAAATCGTGCGCCTACATACCATGGCGCGGAGTGCAATTGCCCAACATTGTGGCGAACCCATCATTGATTTGATTACTGCGGGGATCCCTTAATTCCTCGACTCAAATGGTGGGGAGGGTGGTTCACTCTGTATTTTCTGCTGCCTTTGCGAGCGTCCCCGAGCGACGTAGAATTTTTCAGGTAAAAATGCAGGATGCATTTTTAGCACGC
>JACQPQ010000011.1 GCA_016207405.1 Gammaproteobacteria bacterium
GCAGAACCCCAACCCCATCATGCGAAAGCCTTGCGCCACCATGAGCGAACAGGGCGTCCCCTTGGTGATGTAGAATTTGTAAATAAACTTGAAAAGGTATTAGGTCGTATTCTCCACTGTCGAAAGCCAGGACCTAAACAAAAAACCAATTAAGTATGGTGTCCCCAGAATTTGGTGTCCCCAGAATTCCAGAATTGATGTCCCCAGAATTGAGTGTCCCCAGAATTGAGAAAGGCTTTTGTGATTTACCTTGCTAGCCACTCGCGACCCATGTCCGAATTATTAAACCCAAACCCGATTGATTTTCGTTCTGTCTATGCTTATTTTCAACTTGCTGCAAGGGAGTTAGCTTTCTTGCCAATCTCGCATTCTTGCTTGAAGTCGGAGTACGGCTTGGTTGTGAATTTGGCAGATCCGCGATTCTGTAACCTCTAAAATTTGGCTAATTTCTTTTAAATTGAGTTCCTTATCGTAATAAAGCGCGAGGACCGAATACTCCTTTTCAGGAAGTAACCGTATATTTTCTACCAAGTTTTGTTTGAATACTTGATAAGCCAGGGCTTCATAAGGCTCGGGCACTCTTTGAGACAATCCTTGGTCTATTTTTTCCTCATCGAGATCCATTTCCTGAAATCCCAACATTTGTCCTGTACTCATTTGATTCAGTAAGTGATAGTAATGAGTAAGAGAGATGTTTAATTCTGCTGCTATTTCTGGATCTTTGGCGTGTTTTTTTGTGCGATGTTCAATGCGGGTGATTGCTTTGCGAATTTTTCTGCTGGTTCTATGGTAAGAGCGGGGTAACCAATTGCAGCGTCGCACTTCATCTAACATAGCCCCTCGGATCCGAATAGATGCAAAGGTTTCAAAGGAGCATGCTTTAGTCGCATCAAAATTTCGAAATGCTTCTAAGAGCCCTATCATTCCAGCTTGAATAAGGTCATCCCAGGCAATCTCTCGAGGCAAGCGCGGAAGCAAATAGCGAGCCGTTCTATGTACCAACGGCGCGTGTTGCATAACTTCTTCTTGGCTTTGGAGGAGTTGTTGAGGATTCAAATCCTTTGTCTGTTTCATAAGAGCGAATATTCCATTCGGTTCTATTTTAAGTATAGTTGGTAAAGACATGACTTTTATTTTTTCAGCCTTTTCTGAAGAAGAGTTGCTCAAGCGGGCTAAAACGGTGGGTCGGCATTTACAGCCGGGAATGGTTATAGCGCTTGAAGGGCCTTTAGGAATAGGTAAAACCACTTTTGTTCGAGGCGTTTTACGAGGCCTCGGATATAAAGGAAGCGTAAAAAGCCCTACCTATACTCTGATAGAAGAATATCGTTTTTCAGCTTTTGTGCTTTATCACGTGGACCTTTATCGCTTGCTTTCGCCTGAGGAACTAGAGTTTATTGGTCTATCGGATTACTGGAATGGGCAGGCGGTTATTTTTATTGAATGGCCAGAGAAGGGCTTAGGTTTTTTGCCAAAGAGCGATGTGCAGGTGTGTTTTAAAATGGGGGAGGCAGAAGAGCGTATAGTGGAGTGGACGGCAAACACACAAAAGGGTGAGTCTTTTTTGTTAAGTTATAAAACGGGTACGCAAGAATAAAAGTTACTTGCTAAACTTACGATAGGAAAAAGGATTTAGGATTTAGGAAAATAGTGAAGGATGCGCATATCTTTCTTTCAACGATGGACTCGGATATTTATTGCTCTCGGCTTTTTTTCCACGCTACTTGCTTTTGCCAATCCAAAAGTCCATGAGATTAAGAGTGTTCGAGTATGGCCAGCGCCGGATAAAACGCGGGTGGTATTAGATTGGCAGGCTTCACTCTCCTATCAATTAGCAGTTTTTCACGCGCCAGAACGGGTGGTAATTGATATTTCGAATGCTCGCCTACCGAGCTTGATTCAAAACATAAAATTCGAATCCAGTGTTTTAGAACATATTCGTCACACAGTAGATAAGCAGAATAAGGCGCGTATTGTCTTTGCACTTAAAAAGCCGGCTACTGTGCGAAGCTTCGTTCTTCCTCCCAATCAACTGTATAGGCATCGTTTAGTGGTTGACCTGTATGAGTCAGGCGCAGTACCTTCTCAAAAGGTTGTAGAAAAACGTCTTCCTACCGGGCGTGTTCAGACTATGAAACGCGCCATTGTTGTTGCGATAGATGCGGGGCATGGAGGGGATGATCCAGGCGCCATTGGGCAAAAAGGCACCCATGAAAAACATGTTACATTAACCATCGCTCGTCAACTGGCAAAGCTTATTGAAAAGGAACCGGGTTTGCATCCTTTTCTGACTCGAAAGGGCGATTATTTTGTTGGCCTTAAAGAAAGAACACTTCTTGCCAGAAAAGCAGAAGCGGATTTTTTTGTTTCTGTTCACGCAGATAGTTATAGGAGCCCAACACTTAAAGGTTCTTCTGTTTACGTCTTATCCGATAGAAGAGCATCAAGCGAAGCGGGACGTTGGTTAGCCGAAAGAGAGAATTTGTCCGATCTGTTGGGGGGGATCGAAAAAATAAATGGGGAGGGCGGGAGCAATGAGCTGGCTTCTTTTTTATTTGACCTTCTTCAAAGCAAAACAAGAAGGAATAGTTTTACTGCAGGGAAGCTGGTGCTGAACTCTTTAAGGAAAGTAAATACCCTCCATCGTTCTACGGTTCAGAAAGCGGGTTTTGTAGTTCTGCGTGCGCCGGATATTCCTTCTATTCTGGTTGAAACGGCTTTTTTGTCTAACTTGACTGAAGAGCAAAAACTTGCCCAGAAAAATTTTCAGCAGCAGCTTTCTCGGGCTATTTTTTCTGGCATTCAGAATTATTTTGTCCACCATCCTCCCGAAGGGGTTACCTATGCCTCATCTTCGCTTTGAAAGATATTTCCTACCCACTAGCCACTTACCACCAATTTAGTTAGGATCTGAGCTCTTATGACTAAAGAAAGACTTTATCGTGTTCGATTTGCTAATCAGTTGAGTGTTTATGAGGTTTATGCAAAGTCTGTTGGGCCAAGCGACATGTTTGGTTTTATTGAAATTGAAGAGTTGGTTTTTGGGGAGACGGCGGCTCTTGTGGTCGATCCTTCTGAAGAGCGGCTTAAAATTGAATTTGAAGGGGTGAAGCGAAGTTATCTTCCGCTTCATGCCATTCTTCGGATTGATGAGGTAGAGAAACGAGGGGCTGCTAAGATTGTAGAACTCAAAGGGAAGGGAAGCCCCGTTACACCTTATTCAACTACCCTCTATACGCCTCATGAGGGGGAGTGAGATTAGGATTTAGGATTTAGTTTTATGCAGAATGGTGTCACTCATCGTCAAGAAATCGGAGAGGTTTTAGCTCGCAAGTCCGAGTGCTTGTTTTCAAGTGAAAAAGTAGAACAGGCCGTCGATAAAATGGCCCATGCTATTCGGGAGAAGATTTCGTCAGAAGAACATCCTCTTTTTTTGTGTTTGATGTTGGGAGGGGTTGCGTTAATGGCAGGGCTGCTCAGGCGTCTCGCTTTTCCATTAGAAGTGGATTATTTGCAAACAAGTCGCTATCAAAATAATTTGGAAGGGGGAGAACTAAAGTGGTTGGTAGAGCCGTCGGCGTGTTTGAAGGGGCGCACGGTTGTTTTAGTGGATGATGTATTAGATGGAGGCGTGACCTTAGGAGAGGTGGTTCGCTATTGTAAGCGTCAAAGTCCTCATAGGATTTATACGACCGTTTTGGTGGAAAAAGAAAAACATCGTTCGGGGCAAGGTGTACAACATGCTGATTTTATAGGGCTAACCACAGGGGACCATTACCTTTTTGGATATGGAATGGATTATAAAGGATATTGGCGAAATGCCCCTGGCATTTATAAAATCCTAAATCCTAACTCCTAACTCCTAAATCCTATCTCTTCAGCAGAACATACAAAGCGCCAGCTCCGCCATCATTGGGTTTTGCAGAAGAGAAGGCCAGAACCAATTCTTTTTGTTTTAACCACTCACATACGAAGTTTTTGAGGATGGGAAGTTGGTTCAAAGAGCCATGGCCTTTGCCGTGAATAATGCGGACACAATAAAGGTGTTGTCGGAAACAGTCGTTTAAAAAGACAGTCAGCAACCGTTCCGCTTCAATCGTTGTGAGGCCGTGGAGATCACATTCTTCTTGGATAGGGAACTGTCCTTTTTTAAGTTTATCGAACACGCGATTTTGTATGCCTGATTTTTTGAACAGGAGTTTTTGTTCGGCTGTAATCGATAGGGGAGATTGAGTGTGGTATTCTTTCATTTTTAAGAGATCTTATCATGGCTGGCAATACCTTTGGTCAATTCTTTACCGTTACCACATTTGGAGAAAGTCATGGTCCTTGTGTGGGATGTATTGTAGATGGTTGCCCTCCTTGCATTCCGATTGTCAAAAACGACATTCAAAAAGATTTAGACCGGCGTCGCCCTGGATCTTCTCAGTATACGAGCCAACGTCGGGAACCTGACCAGGTTGAAATTTTATCCGGTGTTTTTGAAGGGAAAACAACGGGTACGCCCATTGCGCTTATTATTCAGAACACTCAAAGCAGAACGAGTGACTATGAAGCCTTAAAAGATATTTTTCGTCCTGGGCATGCTGATTTCACATATTTTAAAAAATATGGGATCCGAGACTGGCGGGGAGGAGGGCGTGCTTCTGCGCGGGAAACCGTTGTTCGAGTTGCAGCGGGTGCCATTGCGAAAAAATATTTGGCCTGTCAGTATGGTGTTTCTATTCGAGGATATTGTGCTGAAATAGGCGGCATCCTTCCTCAACAATTCGATTGGGAAGAAGTGGAACAGAATCCTTTTTTCTTTCCAGATAAAAATAAAATATCAGAGTGTGAAGCGCTTATCGACAATTTGCGTCGTGAAGGAAATTCGGTAGGAGCTAAGGTGAGTGTGGTGGCGTCCCACGTTCCGCCAGGGTGGGGGGAGCCTGTGTTTGACCGGTTAGATGCCGAGATCGCTTATGCCTTAATGAGTATTCCTGCTGTGAAGGGGGTTGAAATTGGAGATGGATTTGCCTGTGCGAGGCAAAAAGGGACAGAACATCGAGATGAGCTTACGCCACAAGGATTTTTAAGTAATCATGCCGGAGGTATTTTAGGGGGTATTTCAACGGGTCAGGAGATTGTGGCAACCATGGCCTTAAAGCCTACTTCTAGTATTGTAATGCCGGCTAAAACGGTTACCTGTTGCGGGGAGCCAACGGTTGCGGTAACGAAAGGCAGGCATGATCCCTGTGTTGGCATTCGTGCGGTACCCATTGCGGAGGCTATGCTGGCACTCGTGTTGATGGACCATGCGCTACGCCACAGAGGACAGGTGGGGGGGATTTAGTTTTGTAGGTCGGATTCAAGCGTAAGCGCAGAATCCGACAGAATAAAATTGGACGGAATACCAGTATGAAAATAACAAAATACAGTGTAAGTGGTGTGTTGATATGGGTCATATCCTTATCAGGTTTTTGTTCAGAAACTTTGCGCATATTAACGTGGGGAGGATATGCGCCTGCTTCCATCGTTCAGAAGTTTGAAAAAGAGACGGGTATAAAGGTAAAGGTTACTCTGTCTAACAATGAAGAAATGATTGCAAAATTACGGGCAACCGGGGGGAGTGGTTTTGATCTTGCGCAACCGAGTCATGACCGGATCCAAAGTGCCCAGCAAGAATATCAGATTTATCAGCCTATTGAGTTAGCACGCATTCAAAAAGAGCTTTTTGACTCAGCCGTTTTAGAGGCTACTCTAAAAGCAGCAACTTTAGGGGCTGATCTCTATGCGGTACCTTTTATTTGGGGGACCAATGGTTTGATCGTGCATCAAGGGAAAGCGTCGGTTGTTCAAGATTACACAGATTTATGCCGACCAGAAGTTTCTGGGAAGGTGAGCTACCGACTTCGTCGTCCCACGCTCATTAGTTTTGCTTTTGCGCTGGGTGAAGATCCTTTTGCGGCGTATTCTGATTTGAATCATTATCAAGGCATTTTGGACAAAGTGGAAAAAGCGTTGATCCAGTGCAAGCAGAACGTAAAAACCTATTGGAGTGGGGCAGATGTGCTGTTAAATCTGATGCGTTCTGGGGAAGTTGTAGCCGCTCTCGGTTGGGATACGACGGGCTGGAAGTTGCATGCTGAAAACAAAGATATTATTTATCGGGTGCCGCGTTCAGGTGCTTTGGGTTGGATTGACACGTTTGCTTTGCCCAAACGTGCGAAGAATAGATTAGCGGCATATCGGTGGATTCAATTTGTGATGCAGCCTGCTATTGCAGCAGAACTGGTCAATGAGATCGGTAATTTTGTGGCCGCCAAGGATATTCCGTCTCATCCTCTTGTTGCGTCTTCTCTCAAACAAAACTTCGCCGACAGTTTTCCAGGCGATACTTTCAAAAATGTGCGCTGGTATCCGCCGGTGCCTCCTGGATTTGAAACCTATGAAGGGAAAGTGCTGGATAGAATACAGGTGGCCAGAGCTTCTTAGGGTACTGTTATTCGTTTTATGACTTTTGCACTGGAGTGTCGGAGTCTTTCTAAACGATTTGGTTCCTTTTCTGCCGTTTCCGATGTTTCTTTTACTATTTCCGAAGGTTCTTTTTTCTCCATTTTAGGTCCTTCAGGCTGTGGGAAGACGACACTTCTTCGCATGATCTCGGGTTTTTGTGAACCCGATAAAGGCGATATTGTGATCCACAGTCGGTCTATGCGGGGCATTTTGCCGAATGCGCGTCCTGTCAACATGGTTTTCCAGCAGCTAGCGCTTTTTCCAATGATGACTGTTTTTGAAAATATTGCTTATGGTTTGCGTTGTCGAAAGGTTTCTAAAAAAAAAATATCGTTTCATGTGGAGGAGGTGTTGAATCGTGTTGGATTAGCTCAATCGGGCTCTAAGAAAATCGATCAACTTTCGGGAGGGCAAAAGCAACGGGTTGCTATTGCGCGGTGTTTGGTTCTGGAACCCAAAATTTTATTGTTAGATGAACCTTTAGGGGCTTTGGATTTGAAGTTAAGAGAGCACATGAAAATAGAATTAAAAAAGCTTCAGACTCAATTGGGCACCACGTTTCTTTATATTACGCACGACCAGTCGGAAGCATTGGTGATGTCTTCCCACATTGCTGTTATGAAAGAGGGGCGTATTGAGCAGATAGGAACGCCTCAAGCCTTGTATCAGTCGCCAAAAAGTTCTTTTGTCGCTCAATTTGTAGGCGACAATAATCATTGGCGAGGGAAGATTGTTCAGTTTTGTGAACCTTATGTTGAGGTTCAAACTGAAGAGGGGTGGAAGTTGAAGGCGCTCTATTCTTCTTCTTTTCAAGTGGGTGACAGGGTGGATATTTTTGTTCGTCCAGAAGCTATGCTTGTGAAATCGGGAGAGAAAAAGCCTAACGGCTGGGTGAATTGTTTTGAGGGGTTGGTTTCAAGTGTTGTGTTTAATGGAGGGACTCGCGATCTGTGGGTGAATGTGCGAGGCGGCAATGGTTCTTCCTTCTCCAAAGAACTTAAGGTAACCCTGCCGGCGCAAAAAGGGGATGGGGAAGCGTGCTTGCCTTCTGGGAGGGCAGTAGAAGTGGGATGGGATGCACTTTCGAGTCATGTTCTGAAGGTGGGAGTTAAGTGAATCATAATCTCTCACTGATGGGTGGTTCACTGTGTATTTTCCGCTGCCTGCTGCTCGCATTTGCCCCCTGCGCTCCTAGAATTTTGCCGGCCGTGCAACGCTGCTATCCTGCAGCGATTGCACTAAAAAATGCATCCATGCATTTTTTACCAGCAAAATTCTACGCCGCTTGGGGACGCGCGCAAAGGCAGCAGAAAATACACAGTAAACCACCCTCCCCACTATTTAATGAGGTAGTACAGTGAATCGGCTACTTTTAAAGTGGAATGTGGGTTTATTGGCTCTTCCTTTGTTGTTGTGGATAGTTCTTCTCATCATTTTACCTTTAAGTGATCTCTTCATTTCTTCTTTTCAAGAGAAGGTGGGGGTAGGCGTTTTCGAGTGGGGCTTGGGGAACTATCAAGCGTTTTTACAAGAGCCTTTCTACTGGCAAACGTTTATCAGAACGGTTTTATTTTCCATCATTGCAACGATGGCGACGTTGGGCGTTGCTTTTCCAGTTGCTTATTACATTGCTAAGGTTGCCAGGGGGAGGGTAAAAAGTATGTTATTTGTTTTATGTTTATTGCCCTTTTGGGTGAGTGAACTCGTACGCAATTATGGTTGGATGATCATTTTAAGGGAAAGTGGTTTATTAAATCATTTTTTAATGAAGCTCAATTTAATCACACAACCCATTGAGTTTTTATATCGCGATGCAACGGTGATGATGGGGCTCATTTATACTTCTCTTTTATTTATGGTAGTTCCGCTTGTTGTGGTGTTGGAGAATTTAGATGAGAGCTTATTAGAGGCGAGTGATGACTTAGGGGGAGGGCGACTCATCTCTCTTCGAAGAATTATCATTCCGCATGCTATGCCGGGCATAGTCTCGGGGTGCATTATGGTATTTATGCTGACGTTGGGTAATTACTTAACGGCGACGCTTCTGGGTGGAAAAGAGAGCCTGTGGTTTACGGAACACATTTACAATCAATTTATGACGCGGTGGAATTGGGAATTAGGTTCGGCAATGGGCTTTTTATTGTTAGTCGTTTCATCCGCTCTCGTATGGTTAGGGCTTAGAATGACGGGGCAAAAGTTAAATAAGGTAATGACGTGAGTCAGAGAAGTGTAAAAGTGTTAGCCGGTATTCACAAACTCTACATTGTGTTCTTTTTTGCTTATTTAGCGATCCCCCTCATTTTAGTTGCTTTATTTGCTTTTAATGATGCGCCTTATCCGGCTTTGCCTTGGCGTGGGTTTACTCTGGAATGGTTTTTGGGAAACAAGGGAGTTTTTCAGGATGAGCGTTTAATGGATGGTCTTAAGGTCAGTTTTTCTGTGGCGAGCATGGTAACTTTTCTGTGTTTGTTGATTGGAACCCTTAATGCGTTTTTATTTGAGCGGAGAAGCTTTCCGGGCAAGGGAATTTTATATTTTCTGATGCTAGCGCCTTTAGTGGTTCCGGGGGTTATTTTAGGGGTTTCCATTCTTATTTTTTCTCATACGCTGACAAATGGTATAGAGGGTTTCCTAGGAATAGAAACAGAAATACTAAGGCCAGGTCTTCTGTTGGTTACTTTGGGACAGTTTGCGTTTATTACCACGGTCACGACATTAGTGATCTCAGCGCGGCTTCGTAAGTTTGACCGGATGCAAGAGGAGGCGGCTTTTGATTTGGGGGCGAGTCATTTGCATGTCCTCACGACTTTGACGCTTCCTTATTTAAAACCGGCGCTTATCTCATCAGGTATTGTGGCTTTTTTAATGTCTTTTGAAAATTTTAATACTACGTTTATGCTGGTGGGATCGGATGCGCCTTTAACGATTACTTTGTTTGATAGCCTTCGGCAGGGTGCAACGCCAGTATTAAATGCCGTTTCGGTCCTTCTGATATTGGCGAGTGGGGTCCTGGTTGCTATTAGCCTATTTGTGCAAAAAGTCGACTATATTTTAGATGAGCACTCTAAGTGACGAGGAGTGTGGGGTTTGGAATGGGGCAAATGAGAAAAAGGAGGATGAGCAGATGAGCATGCGATTAAAAATAGTGATTGTTTTAGGTGTGGCAGCAAGTTTTTTTGGCATGGGATCTTGGGCTGAAGAAACCATAGCTTCAACTTTAGCGAGAAAGGAGTCATGTACAATTGAAACAATTGGAAAAGAGGTGGAAGGAAAATGCGACGCACTCCAGCCGTTTGAAGAAGTCAGAAATTTTAAAAACAGAAGAGATAAGGATGGTTATTGGGTAGATGTCAATACTTATCTATTCAGATACGATGTTGGTGAATATCGAAAAAAAAACCTTCCAACAGCCACGCTAAAAGTTTTGCTTGAAAAGGAATCCGTATGGGGCATGGAGGGGACTTACAAAGCTCGTGCTGAGGTCAATATGTTTACGTATGGGAAAAATAATCAATTGGTTCAACGTAGGCAGCAGTTTAAACCCATTAACATAAGGGAGGATAATGAACTGACTCCACCCTCTCTTCAGATTGGAGAAGGAGTTCGTCAACACGATAAAAAAGACAACCCAACGGGTAATACCTTTGATGTTTATACTCTTGAGGTAAGAGTAACCGTATCATCAAATTGGAATAAAGCTCCAAAACCCATTCTATACGTTCGCTTTTGAGGGTACGTTAAAATGTAAGGGTGGAATAAGAACCGAAACGGTGCGAGAAACGTACGCCACTTGTTTTTACGCCAATAAAAATTCCAGTAACGCTTTTTGAGTATGTAGGCGATTTTCGGCTTTTTCCCATACGACGCTCTGGGGGCCTTCTATAACGGCCTCAGAGACTTCTTCTCCTCGGTGAGCAGGCAGGCAGTGCATAAATAAAGCATCGGGTCTAGCACGACGCATAATAGCTTCCGTGACTTCAAAGCCTTTAAAATCATTCCTCCGCTTTGCTTCGTCTCGCTCTTGTCCCATACTCGTCCATACGTCGGTTGCGACCCAATCAGCACCCATAACTGCTTCTTCTGGGTGTTCGAAGAAGGTTAATGTCTATTCTCAAATCACAACTATCTACCACTTCTGAGCGTTTTAAAGCGAATGCTAAAGCGATGGAGGCGCAAGTTGCTCACCTCCAGGTTCGCATAAAAGAAGTCAAACAAGGAGGGGGGAAAAAGGCACAAGAGAAACATACCGCTCGTGGAAAACTACTCTCTAGAGGCCTAAATTGATCGCTTAAAAATTAACCAGTAACTTATCATAAAAAAACAGACTCTTTTTTCAGAGTTTTTGACTAACGGGGTATATTTTTGGACATTTTTTTAGTCATATTCCTGTAATCCCCTCAATAACGAATAAAATTTACTCAAAACTCGTTTTTCAAGCTGAGCGGAACTTAAGCTCAAATTATGAGTGTTAAAGCCACACCACGATTACACACCCTCAAGTTTATGAGGTGTCTGTCAACAAGGGTGGCCAAAGAGCAGCAGGCAAGTCTGCAATACGTTTTCGAATGAATGCAAGAAGCTCATGGGCCTCTTTTTCCACCAGAACATATAATTGTCTGGCGTGTCTTATCACATTGAATACTATGAACTTGCTCGCTTTTACCGCAACGTTTGTGCAAATCTCGAAATTGTCAGTTACAATCAAGATGAATGATTAGAATTTTTACATCGCTCATCTTATGGGTGGCTTTGGCGGTTTCTGGAGCATTTGCGATCCCTGAAGAAGCGCACGCTTCTATTATTGTATTAGAAGTGAAAGGGGCAATAGGGCCTGCCACTCAAGATTACATTCAAAAAGGTTTTCAATACGGGTTAAAAAAATCCGCTCCCCTTATTATTTTAAGAATGGATACACCGGGGGGGTTAGATTCTGCCACGCGTGGGATTATTCAAACGATTTTACAGTCTTCTATTCCTGTTGTGACATTTGTGGCGCCACAAGGTGCACGAGCAGCGAGTGCGGGAACTTATATTCTGTATGCCAGTCATCTGGCGGCCATGGCACCGGCAACGAATTTAGGAGCCGCAACGCCCATTTCTTTAACGCCGGCTCTTTTACCAGGGGGGGAAGATAAATCCGAACCTTTGAATTCTAAAAAAGAAAAACAAACGGGCACTTTAGAGAAAAAAGTGGTAAATGACGCTACGGCTTTTATGCGAGGCTTGGCAAGCCTCAGGCATCGCAATATCGAGTGGGCAGAAAAAGCGGTACGAGAAGCGGCTACGCTATCTTTCGAGGAAGCGCTTGCAGAAGGGGTCATAGAAATTGTGGCCGAAGATATTCCTGCATTACTCAAAAAGGTAGAGGGAAGAAAAGTTACTCTCGGAAGTCAAGAAACAGTTATTCGAGTTTTAGGGCATGGGGTAGAAGAATTTAAACCGAGTTGGCGGACAGAAGTTTTGTCTATTATTACCCATCCGACTTTGGCCTATATTCTGCTTCTGGTTGGAATTTACGGTATTATTTTTGAGTTAGCCAATCCGGGGCTTATTTTGCCGGGGATAGTGGGGATAATTTGCATTTTACTTGCGCTTTATGCCTTTCAATTATTACCGGTGAGTTACGCGGGGCTCGCTTTGCTTGTAGTTGGGATTGCGTTGATGGTGGGCGAAGTGCTCTCTTCGACGGCGGGTATTTTAGGAATAGGGGGTATTGTGGCATTTATTGCAGGTTCTTTTTTACTGTTTGATCCAACGGTTACGGGGTATGTCCTCTCAAGAGATTTGATCTTAACTTTAGCGTTTTTGAATGCATTGATTTTGTTTTTAATTATAGGGCTTGCGATAAAATCTCATAAAAAAAAGGTAGTGAGTGGGAGTGAATCTTTGGTAGGATTAATTGGCATTGTACTTGCCGATTTTGAAGAGAGCGGACGGATTAAGTTAAATGGTGAAACTTGGCAAGCAGAGAGTGAAGTTCCTCTTAAAAAGGGACAACACGTTAAGGTGATTGCCGTTCGGAATTTAACGCTCGTGGTTAAGGATTTGTAAAGGAGAAAATCTATGTCGATGGTAACTTATTTTTTAGTGGCGTTCGTGGCCATTTTTATTTTTTCGATGATAAAAATATTGCGGGAATACGAACGGGCCGTTGTGTTTACACTGGGTCGATTTTGGAAGGTGAAGGGGCCAGGGCTTATTATTATCATTCCCGGTATTCAACAGATCCTGCGCTTGCACTTGCGAACGATGGTACTGGATATTCCGAGCCAAGATGTTATTTCTAAAGATAATGTTTCGGTAAAGGTCAATGCGGTTTTGTACTTTAGGGTGGTTGATCCAGAGCGGGCCATCATTCAGGTAGAAGATTACTATGGGGCGACGAGCCAGTTGGCTCAAACGACGCTTCGTTCAGTATTAGGACGGCACGATTTAGATGAAATGCTGGCCGAGCGTGACAAATTGAATGAAGACATTCAAAAAGCATTGGACGAGCAGACCGCTGTTTGGGGGATAAAAGTCAGCAATGTCGAAATTAAACATATCGATTTAGACGAAAGCATGATTCGGGCGATAGCCAAGCAAGCAGAGGCAGAAAGACTTCGTCGAGCGAAAGTCATTCATGCGGAAGGAGAGCTTCAGGCTTCGACTAAATTGGCAGATGCTGCTGAAATTTTGGCGAGGCAGCCTCAGTCCCTTCAACTTCGTTATCTTGAAACGCTTTCTAATATAACGACGGACAAGAGCAGTACGATTGTGTTTCCGCTTCCTATGGAGCTTTTTTCGAAGCTATTGAAGTAAGGGCCTGTAAAAAAATAACTTTTGTAAGCGTTCACCTGCTTGTTCCAACTTTCACAAAATGGTATTTTGCTTATTTTGCGCAACTTATTTTTTTGTTATAAAGTTGCACAAAATAGCATTTTGAGCCTGAATTCTCCATGATAAACACACCTTTTGTGGGGCGAGAATATGAGTTTTCTCTGTTGAAAGATCTTCTTCTTAAGAAAGTTGCCAGCCTTGTTGTAATAAGAGGTAGACGCAGGATTGGAAAGAGTCGTCTTATTCAGGAATTTGCAAAGAATAAGAAGTTTTATACTTTTTCTGGGTTACCCCCTACTAAAAAAACTACTGCCCAGGCACAGCGAGATGAGTTTTCAAGGCAATTGAACGCACAAACCGGGTTACCAGAAGTAAAGGTAGATGATTGGAGCAAACTCTTTCTTCTGCTTTCAGAAAAAGTTAAACAAGATCAAGTGATCTTACTTTTTGACGAAATATCTTGGATGGGATCAAAAGATCCAGATTTCCTCGGAAAACTTAAAAATGCATGGGACCTTCATTTTAAAGAAAATCCAAAATTAATTCTTATTTTGTGTGGTTCGGTTTCCTCCTGGATCAACAAAAATATCATCAGCAGCACAGGTTTTTTTGGGCGGATTCCACTTAAACTGACCATAGATGAACTTCCGTTAAAAGATTGTAATGCATTGCTTGAAGGTGTTGGGTTTAATCGCTCATCACTTGAAAAATTTATGATACTTTCTGTTACGGGTGGTGTTCCATGGTATCTTGAATTGGTTAATCCTGCTTATTCAGCCATTGAAAATATTAAAAAACTCTGTTTTGAGAAAAATGGCTATCTGGTCGACGAATTTAAATTTATATTCAACGATTTATACGGGCGGCGAGGGAAGATTTGTCAAAAAATTGTGGAATGCCTAGCCCAAGGCGCAGCGGAATATTCTCATATTGCTTCTTTCCTGCATTACCCTAAAAGTGGCTCATTGAGCGATTACTTGGAAGATCTATTAATCTCTGGTTTTATCAGCCGCGATTATACATGGCTATTGAAAGAAGGTAGGAGTTCCCGCTTGAGCCAATTTCGTCTCAAAGATAATTATTTAAGATTTTATCTAAAATACATTGCTCCTCGGCTGGACGGAATTAAAAGAGCAGAATTTTCTGAAGCGCTTCTTCCAAACTGGGAAAGTATTCTAGGACTTCAATTTGAAAATCTTGTACTTAATAACCGCCAATATCTCCATCAACTGCTTGGCATAAAACATGAAGAAATTGTTGCGGATAACCCATTTTTCCAGCGACAAACCTTAAAGAACCAGGGCTGCCAAATTGATTATTTAATTCAAACTAGGCATAACACGCTTTTTGTTTGTGAGATAAAATTTTCAAAGAAAGAAATTGGTACTGAAGTCATCCGAGAAGTAAAAGAAAAAATATCGACGCTGTCTTTACCAAGAAGATTTGCGTGTCTTCCTGTCCTCATTTGTGTCAATGGTGTGAGTGAGGAAGTAAAAGAAGTGGATTATTTTTTTAAAGTTATTGATTTCAGCCAGTTTCAAGAAACGTAAACGCCCCATCTCCTGCTAATAATAAAGTGAGCGGTTTCTAAAAAATAAATAAAAGCATTATATTTTTAATATAATTCATTGTTTAAATTAGGAAAAATTCATTTTTTGGTCTATATATTAAACAGGGGGTATAGAAGTTGGGGTATCACTCAAAACGTCGTGTCAAAGGAGCAGAAAACAATAATGCTCTAGATTTGACCCCTAGAGTACATAAAGGGGGAGAAACGTGGCTGTTCAGGCGCAAATTATCCGATGCGTCGTTCGTGGGGAGGATAGAAAGCAGTGTACTGCACAGGACGTTGCATTTGAAACCCAAGAAACAACTGAAATAGAGTTAAAGGCAGGGGAACAACTTGCATTTGCAGAGCTTGCAAGAAAAGCCACAGATATTAGAACGGAAGGAAACGATCTCATATTAAAGTTGATTGGAGGGGGGGAGATCCGAATTGTGCATTTTTTTGCTCTTGCTCCTTCCGAAGAAGTTCTGCAAGGGCAAGCGGTCATTCCAGATTTATCATCCAATCTTCCCAGCATACAGTTTTCGGATTTAGCAAGCGCTCTGACACCTCAAACGATTCTTCAGTATGGACTGTCTATTTCGGAAGGAGAAGGAAGTGGTTTCTCATCAGGGACGGTGGGGCAGCAGATCAGAGACGCTTTTCAGGTACAACCCATCGGTGAAGTTGGAAAAGCTGCAAGCGGTGTTGTTCAAGCGCCTTCTCTGACAGGAGGAGGAGAACTGGGCGTAGGAATAGAGCTCCCTTCGCTTTCATCCGAAGCAGCAACTCCCATTGTTTTAGAAGCAGAGATCTTAGAACCTTCTGCCGAAAGAGTACTGCCGGTGACGACCACGGTAACGGCAGTGAATGCTTCGCCGACGGTTTCAGGTATTGTGAATCAAGCCATTGACGAAGATGGGAATACAGGCGCTCTAACTTTCACGATAGGTGATGCAGAAACTGCAGGGGACAGTTTAACGGTAGAGGGAAGTTCTTCCAATCCAACGCTTGTACCGAATGCCAATATTGTGTTTGGAGGCTCTGGAGCCAACCGAACGGTTACGGCAACACCTGTTTCTAATCAGTCTGGTACAGCAACCATCACTGTGACAGTAACGGATGCGACAGGCGGGAGCAGCACAGGAACGTTTGATGTGACGGTCACTGCGGTGAATGATCCACCCACGGTTTCAGAAGTTGCAAATCAAATTATCAACGAAGACGGCGGAACAGGCACACTAGCCTTTACAGCAGATGATCTTGAAACCGCCGCAGACAATCTCACGCTGAGCAGTACTTCCTCAAACACCACTCTCATACCCACCACAAATATTGTATTGGGAGGCAGTGGTGCCAATCGAACAGTCACCGTAACCCCCGTAGCCAATCAAACAGGAACTGCGACCATTACGCTAACAGTCAACGATGGAACAACGACGACTTCAGATACATTTGTTCTAACAGTGAATGCGGTCAACGATGCACCCATCAACAGTGTTCCGGGCAATCAAAGTGTGAATGAAGATACGATTCTTGAGTTTAAAACGGCCAATAGTAATGCCATTACCATTTCGGATATTGATGCAGGAAGTAGTGACGTTAAAGTAACTTTGAGTGTTAATAGTGGAACGTTGACCATCACCAACACGGCTGGACTTACTTTTACCGCAGGAGATGGGACAAGCGATACCACGATGACCTTTACGGGCTCTATGAACACGATTAACACTCGATTAGATGGGGCCACCTTACAATATCAAGGTAACGCCAATTTTTCAGGAACCGATACCTTAACAATTACGACAGATGACCAGGGGAACACAGGAAGTGGGGGTGCAAAGACCGATATCGATACGGTCGCTATTACGGTCAATGCGGTAAACGATGCTCCGACGATATCGGATATTGCCAATCAGTCGACCAACGAAGATACGGCAACGGGAGCAATTGCGTTTACGGTGGGTGATCAAGAAACGACCGCTGGCAGTTTAACGGTGTCAGGTTCTTCTTCCAATACGGATTTAGTTCCATATGCATACATTGCATTCGGAGGCTCAGGTGCTAACCGAACCGTCACGCTAACGC
>JACQPQ010000070.1 GCA_016207405.1 Gammaproteobacteria bacterium
ACCTTACTGAACTCAAGAAAAAAGCAGTCCCTGAGCTTATCACACAAGCTCAAAAAATGGGCATTGATAATATCGCCCGTTCCCACAAACAAGAAATTATCTTTTCTATTCTCAAAAAACACGCCGACAGTGGAGAAGATATCTATGGACATGGTGTTCTAGAAATCCTCCCAGATGGATTCGGTTTTTTACGTTTCGCCGACTCTTCCTATTTGGCCGGAAGTGACGACATCTACGTTTCACCCAGCCAAATTCGTCGATTCAATTTAAGAACGGGAGATACCATCTCTGGAAAAATACGGCCCCCCAAAGAAGGGGAACGTTATTTTGCGCTGCTGAAAGTAAACGATATTAATTTTGACTCCCCTGAGGATGCCAGAGGCAAAATTTTATTTGAAAACTTAACGCCGTTGCACGCGAATAAGCGTTTAAAAATGGCTCTCAATAATGGTTCAACAGAAGACATTACTGCACGCGTCATTGACTTGGTTGCCCCGTTTGGGAAAGGCCAACGCGGGCTCATTGTTTCCCCTCCTAAAGCAGGGAAAACAATGATGCTGCAAAACATTGCTAATTCTGTTGCACACAATAGTCCAGAGTCCATCCTCATGGTGCTCCTCATAGACGAGCGCCCTGAAGAAGTGACTGAAATGAGCCGTTGCGTAAAAGGCGAAGTCATCGCCAGCACCTTTGATGAACCTGCCACTCGGCACGTTCAAGTTGCTGAAATGGTTATCGAAAAAGCCAAACGTTTGGTAGAACATAAAAAGGATGTTTTTATTCTGCTCGACTCCATTACACGGTTGGCTCGGGCATATAATACAGTGATACCCACCTCTGGAAAGGTCTTAACAGGAGGCGTCGAAGCCAATGCCCTACAAAGGCCCAAGCGATTTTTTGGAGCTGCCCGCAATATTGAGGAAGGCGGAAGCCTAACGATTCTTGCAACGGCGTTAGTGGAAACGGGTTCCAAAATGGATGAGGTGATTTACGAAGAATTTAAAGGTACCGGCAACATGGAAATTCATCTCGACCGACGCATTTCTGAAAAGCGCATTTATCCCTCTATGGATATTAATCGTTCGGGCACTCGTCGAGAAGAACTTCTCGTCAGCGCAGAAGAACTTCAAAAAATATGGATTTTAAGGCGCATTCTCCAACCTATGGACGAAGTCGCCGCCATCGAGTTTTTAGTCGAACGTCTTAAACAGACCAAAACAAACGAGGATTTTTTTGATGCGATGAAACGCGGGTAATGCGAATGCCTTTTTTAGAATATCCTTCACTACACTTTGATTGGGACGACAACACCAACGCCTTACAAAAGACTGTTCAAGAATTCGCAAACCGAGAAATTGCCCCTCTTTCTGAAGAAATAGACCGCACAAATACATTTCCTCACGCGCTGTGGGAAAAACTCGGGAAAATGGGTTTATTGGGGATAACGGTTTCTCCGGAGTATGGAGGTTTGGGGATAGGCTATTCCGAGCATGTCATCGCCATGCAGGAGGTGAGCCGTGCTTCCGCTTCTGTAGGTTTGTCTTATGCCGCACACTCTAATTTGTGCGTCAACCAGATTCATTTAAATGGTAGTTCCTCTCAAAAACTGCGCTATCTTCCCAAGTTAGTTCAAGGAGAACACGTTGGAGCACTTGCCATGAGTGAACCCAATGCCGGATCGGATGTCGTGAGCATGATCCTTCGTGCAGACAAAAAAGGTGACCGTTACATCTTGAATGGAACAAAAATGTGGATTACAAACGGGCCCACCGCCAATGTAGTAGTTGTGTATGCCAAAACGAATCTTAAGGCGAATGAAATCACTGCCTTCATTGTTGAAAGTACCTTTCCGGGTTTTTCAAAGGCGCAAAAGTTAGATAAGTTAGGCATGCGAGGCTCTGACACCTGTGAGCTTGTCTTCAGAAACTGTGAAGTTCCAGAAGACAATGTTTTAGGGAAGGTAGGAGAAGGTGTTAAAGTTCTGATGAGTGGGCTCGATTATGAGCGGGTTGTTCTTGCAGGAGGACCCTTGGGGATCATGCAAGCCTGTCTGGATGTTGTACTCCCTTACATTCACCAAAGGAAGCAATTTGGACAACCCATCGGAGAGTTTGAATTGATGCAAGGCAAAATAGCGGACATGTATACCACTTTGAATGCTTGCAAGGCTTATGTATATGCGGTGGCCAAAGCGTGTGACCGAGGAGAGGGCGCTCGTAAGGATGCAGCAGGCGCTATTTTATATGCTTCCGAAAGGGCTACGGCCATGGCATTACAAGCCATTCAAGTTTTAGGCGGGAATGGATATGTGAATGACACTCCAACAGGACGTTTTCTGCGGGATGCAAAATTGTATGAAATTGGCGCAGGCACATCCGAAATCCGCAGAATGTTAATTGGGCGAGAGCTGTTTAAAGAAACAACCTAAAGAAAAGGAAATATCATGCAAAAAGATCCTATCGTCATCGTCAGTGCGGTTCGAACTCCTATGGGCGCTTTTCAAGGGAAGTTGTCCCCCCTCGCAGCGCCTGATTTGGGCGCTATTGCCATTTCCGCTGTTTTAGAACGCGGGAAGTGGAAACGAGAAGAAGTCGACGAAGTCATTATGGGTTGCGTGCTATCTGCCGGGCAGGGCCAAGCCCCCGCAAGGCAAGCCGCCTTAGAAGCCAAGTTGCCCCATAGCGTGGGCTGCACGACCATAAACAAAATGTGTGGTTCTGGGATGAAGGCTGTCATGATCTCGCATGATCTCCTTATCGCGGAAAGCGCAGCGGCCATTGTGGCAGGCGGATTAGAGTCCATGAGCAATGCACCTTACCTTTTACCTCGTGTGAGGAGGGGCCTTAGATTAGGGCACTCCCAAGTTTTAGACCATATGTTTTTGGATGGATTAGAAGATGCGTATGAAAAAGGAAATTTAATGGGTGTATTTGCGGAACGGTGTGCTGAAAAGTACCAGTTTACGAGAAAGGCTCAAGATGACTACGCCATCACATCCCTCACTCGCGCGTGGGAAGCCACGGAATCTGGAGCTTTTAACTTAGAAAGCACTCACATTCAAATCAAAGCGCCGAGAGGGGAACTGACGATTAATCAAGATGAGCTGCCCGCCAAGAGCCAAATTGAAAACATTCCAAAATTAAGCCCAGTATTCAAAGCGGATGGAACGGTAACTGCGGCGAATGCGAGTTCTATTTCGGATGGTGCCGCTGCCCTTCTTCTTATGAAAAAAAGTACTGCAAAAGCTCATAAATTAAAACCTTTGGCTGAAATAGTAGGTTTTGCGACCCATGCCCAAGCACCCGCATGGTTCACAACCGCACCCATTCCCGCCATTCAAAAACTGCTTAAAAAAGTGGAGTGGGATCTCGACAACATTGATCTCTTTGAAATTAACGAAGCCTTTGCCGTCGTCCCCATGGCCGCGATGCAAGAACTGAAAATTCCACATGCTAAAGTCAACGTGAATGGGGGCGCTTGTGCACTGGGGCACCCGATTGGGGCTTCTGGCGCGCGCATCTTGGTCACCTTAATTTACGCCCTGAAACAAAAAAACTTGAAGAAAGGCGTAGCCTCGCTTTGTATTGGAGGCGGAGAAGCTTGCGCTATGGCGATAGAGATCTGTGAATCATAAACAAAATGCACCTTACCGAAGAACATAAAGCCATACAAACGGTAGCGAAGAAATTTGCCGAGGAACACATCGCCCCCTTTGCAGGCGAATGGGAAAAAAATCATGCGTTTCCTCGCGAAGTATTTCGAGAGCTGGGGAAACTGGGTCTAATGGGTATGCTGGTACCTGAAGAATGGGGGGGTTCGGGCACAGGGCTTGTTGCACTCGCCCTTGTTATGGAAGAAATCGCATCTGCCCATGCCGCATGTGCCACGGTGATGGGAGTGAATAATGGCGTTGTCTGTCTTCCTATTTTGACTTATGGCAGTCCTTTTCAAAAAGAGACTTTTTTAAAAAAACTGGCGAGAGGGGAATTCGTTGGGGCTTTTTGCCTATCCGAACCCCAAGCCGGATCGGATGCTTCTGCTCTTCAAACGAAAGCTATCAAAGACGGCGATTTTTATATTTTAAACGGCGTCAAACAGTTTATTACTTCTGGCAAAAATGGAGATATCGCGATTGTTTTTGCAATGACAGCGCCCTCTCTGGGCAAAAATGGGATGAGTGCTTTTATTGTACCGATCACGACGCCCGGTTACAGAGCGGTTCGCCTGGAAGACAAGATGGGGCAAAACGCATCGGACACTGCTCAAATTGTGCTTGAAAACTGCCGTATTCCACAGAATTATTTGCTGGGCAAGGAAGGGGAAGGATATAAAATTGCACTGTCTAATTTAGAGGGGGGTCGGATTGGCGTTGCCGCTCAGAGTGTAGGTATTGCCCGCGCTGCATTTGAAGCGGCACTCGTCTATGCGAGGGAGCGCAAGGCCTTTGGGAAAACACTCTTTGAACACCCGCCTGTTGCTTTTGCACTGGCGGATATGGCAACGAACCTTGAAGCCGCGAGACTACTTTATCTTAATGCGGCGTTTTTAAAGGAATCGGGCAAGCCTTCTCTTAAACAAGCCTCCATGGCTAAACTCTTTGCCTCTGAAATGGCAGAAAAAGTGTGTTCACAGGCGATTCAAATTCATGGTGGATATGGTTATTTAAAAGATTTTCCTGTTGAGCGGTATTACCGAGATGTGCGGGTGACCCAAATTTATGAAGGAACCAGCGAAGTGCAAAAGATGGTGATTAGCCGAGCGTTGAAGGGGGGGGTTAGGATTTAGAATTGTGCCTCGCGCCAGAATAGTCTGGCGCAAATTTTTCCCATATTTGCTTCACTTATCACTTATTATGAGGAGGGCTAAAATGCGAGCCCTAATCATCCTGATCGTAATTCTTCTCGCGATTCTTTTCTTCTCTTGCCAAACGACAAGCGGAGGAGGGGATCTTGTTGGACCCATTTTCAAAAACCTGACGGAACTGCTTAGCAATGAGCGGTTCTTAAACGCTGTGCTGGCAACATATGATACGTATAAGGCCAGCAAAAAGCTGGAAGATGCAGACCGCGTCCTCGTGTTGATGATTGCGATTTCTCCAGCTTTGAAGGAGCTGAACGCAGCTCTTGATAAGGCCAAGCTCGAAAGCCTCCGAAAGGAGGTCAAAGCGGGGAATATTCCTCCCGATTTTGACCCCTTGACCCAGGAGGCCATCCAAAAGCTGAAATCTGAAAAACAGCTTGCGGACGTTACAGGCCTCCTTAAAAAGGTGCGGGCGGAATATGCTGCGGCCCACACGGCTGTGGCGTTTTTCTCCGAGCTCAACTTGGAGGAAATCAAACCCACCTTCGAGCTGGCGCGAGAGCACTCGGACCTTGAAAGAGAGCTCCGAGGACTCATTGAGCAGCTGACGAACTGGAACGCCATGGATGCAGAGTTAACTAAAGACTCTGTCCAAGTCGCGCTCAAGGTCCTGTCCGCGCTCGATGAGCGCTCGCGCGATATTTTCCCTCAAGATGAGGAGGCGCTCACGATTGAACAAGCGTTGCTTGACAATCTAAGAGGCCTTCTCAAGCGGAAGGTCAATATCACCCTCCAGCCCTGGCGAGGCGACGAGGGATAATAAAATCCAGGTGGGCACAAAAAAACGTGCCCACCCTATAAAACCACTAACCCCTAACCCCTAACTATTGATACCCCATCCCTAAAGAATATATTATGCGAAGCAATGATTCTCTTAGCCGCTTCTACTGTTCTTTTTATGTCTGGAGCTCTGGGTTCTATTCTTTTTCAAAGAGCAGCCCTAAAAAAAATTTGGGCATTGGGAAGCGTACTCGCAGGATCACTCTTGGGGTTAATTCCTGCTTTCCAGGTTTTACGCAACAAAATCACCTTTGCGTATTCCTTTAAAGAAACCCTCCCCGGACTTAAGTTTCAATTCGGTTGTGATGAGTTAAGCGCATTTTTTCTGATCCCACTCTTAGGGCTGTCGGCGGGGATAGCTCTATACGCTTTTGGCTACCTAAAAAAAGAAAAGCATTTACTCGGAAGTCTCGCCTGTTTTCCTCTTCTCGTTGCCGCAATGATGGGCGTTTTAGTGGCGCAAGACGGGTTTAGTTTTCTTATTGTTTGGGAGATCATGTCCCTCACTTCTTTTTTCCTTGTCACGACAGAGCATGGTAATCGAGAAGTTCGCTTCTCCGGTTGGATTTATTTAGTCACCACTCATTGTGCTACTCTTTTCTTATTGGTTTTTTTTATTCTCCTTTTCAAGAAAACCGGCTCTTTTGCTTTCCAAGATTTTACCCTCCTCTCTTCCAAAAGTTACTTAACAGGGTTTCTTTTCCTTGCCGCTTTGATTGGATTTGGAACCAAGGCAGGGATTTTTCCATTTCATATTTGGCTCCCCCATGCACATCCTGCAGCACCCAGTTACATTTCTGCCCTCATGTCTGGCATCATGATTAAAACAGGCATCTATGGCATCTTACGTGCTGTAACGTTTTTACCTCCTCTCCCCCTCTGGTGTATAGAATCACTACTGGTTCTTGGAATACTATCCACTGTTTTGGGAGTCCTCTATGCACTTCTTCAGCACGATTTAAAACGACTCTTGGCTTATCACAGCATCGAGAATATTGGGATTATCATTATTGGAATAGGTCTTGGTTTACTCGGACGACACACGCACAATGCTGCAATTGAATTCTTAGGTTTCGCAGGGGCCTTATTCCATATTTTAAATCACACTATTTTTAAAGGGCTTCTCTTTTTAGGAGCTGGTAACATTATCCAAGCAACCCATGAGCGGCGTATTGATCAATTAGGCGGCCTCTTAAAGTTCATGCCTTTAACCGGAATAACTTTTATTATTGCATCGCTTGCGATATGCGGTCTTCCACCTTTTAATGGGTTTATCAGCGAATGGCTCATTTACATGGGACTTTTTGATGGCGTAAAAGATCTTCCACGAGGACCTTTCTCCTTTTGCATCGCATCCCTCGTTGGCATCGCTTTTGCGGGCGGGCTCGCGATTGCCTGCTTTACTAAAGTCATAGGTGTCGTCTTTCTGGGGCTTCCGAGAACAAAAAGGGAGTTGCCTCTCCAAGAGGGCTCCTGGCTAAAGCGCCTTCCTATGATCATACTGGCTATTCTCTGCTTTGTTTTGGGCGTTATGCCGCAACTCGTTCTTCCTTTTATACTACCCACACTTCCTGTTCTGGGTTTGAAGGTGCCGGCCTCCGCCCTCAATCTCCCCATACAGTCCCTTCAAACTTTCAGTGTAACCTTTATGATACTGATTGGGATTTTTATTTTAATCGCCTTAATTTACAAGGCTCTCCTCTTAAACAAAACAAAGCGTCTTGCGCCTACCTGGGACTGCGGCTTACGAGAGCCGAGTGCTCGGATGCAATACACCGCATCTTCCTATGCAGAGCCCCTTTCTACTTTTTTTTATTTTCTAACAGGGCCTACGGTCCACTTCCAAACCCTAAAAGGGATCTTCCCTAAAACCACCTCCTTTAAAACACACGTGGAAGATCTTGCCGAACGAAATCTATGGACTCCCTTCGTTCAAAAAACAGTTGAAATCATGTCTTGGGTTCGAAAACAACAGCAGAATCAAATACAAAACTACCTGGCCTACATTTTTGTAACCCTGATCCTTCTTTTATTATGGGAGGTGTGGGTTGGAATTTAACGCGATGCTTGCCGGCATTCAGATCATAGTCCTCTTAACTTTTTCTCCTTTGTTCGTTGGGATTATAACTAAAACAAAGGCTTTCCTAGTTGGGAAAAAAGGCCAGCCTCTTCTACAGCCTTATTACGATCTTCTTAAACTTTTCAAAAAGGACGTCGTTTACAGCACGACCTCTTCTCCCGTCCTTAAGATCGCGCCTCTTGTTGGTTTTTCTACTCTTCTCATGTCTTTTCTTCTTTTCCCTTTGTTTGGCAAAGCCCCTCTTCATTTTGAAGGGGATATCATTCTATTTGCTTATCTTTTAGCACTGGGACGTTTTTGGGCTCTACTGGCTGCACTCGATGTAGGGTCAAGTTTTGCGGGAATGGGGGCGAGTAGAGAGGCGACGATCGGCGCCTTATCTGAACTCGCTTTTTTTGTAGGCTTAGGGGTTCTTGCCTACTCTTCCGATAGTCTTTCCTTAGATTCTATCTTTCTGTGGAAACTGGGACATAGTGCCTGGCAACCTGTGTTTCTTCTTTTATTTGCGACCTTTTTTTTACTTCTTCTCACAGAAAATTCCCGCATGCCCATAGACGACCCTAACACGCATCTTGAACTGACCATGATCCATGAAGCCATGATTTTAGATTACGGAGGTGTAGAGTTAGGATTTATTTTGTATAGATCAACCCTTAAGCTTTTTCTTTTTATGACCTTTGCAGTTTCTTTGTTATGGCCTACCCTCCTTTCTTTCAGTCTTGCTTCACTCGTTTTTTTATTCTTTAAAATCGCCGGCGTGGCCGTTGGGGTGGGCATTGTAGAGTCCACGCTCGCTCGGATACGCCTACTCAAAATCCCACAATTTCTGATTGCTAATTTTATGCTGGCGCTCCTTGCTTTACTCGTAGCTCTATCCACAGGAGGAAACTAAAATGGAATGGGTTTTGATTGGGATTATGCTTACCGCTTTTGTAACCTTGGGCTCTGGAAGACTCAGCAACTGTATTCGAGCAGTGGCCCTTCAGGGTGCTTTGCTTTCTCTCCTCGTCTTGCTCCCCAGTCATTCATTTTCGGATAGTCACCATGTATTCCTTGCGACGATTTCTTTTCTTATCAAAACAATTGCGATCCCTGCACTCCTCGCATGGAGTCTTAAGCAAGCCAAAATTAAGCAAGAAGTAGATCCCACTATTAGTCTCCATCTTTCTTTACTGTGGGGAGGGATCCTCTTAGTCGGTGCGTTTTCAGGTGCTAAGGTGGTTTCTTTGCCAACGGCTCCTTTTCCATTTCTTATCATTCCTGTCGCCATCACCATTATGTTTGTTGGATTTTTTTTGCTGGTTTCCCGCACAAAGGCGCTGACTCAAGTGATCGGATTTTTAATTTTAGAAAATGGTATTTTTCTCTTTGGGATAACGCTGATCGGTGAGTTCCCTTTAACGGTAGAAATGGGCGTCCTTTTGGATCTTCTCGTTGGCGTATTTGTAATGGGCATCATGATTTACCATATCAATAAGACTTTTGACCACATTGATACGAAAGCCCTCACGCTTTTGAAGGATAGCGAATGACTGGTAATCCCTCTCTGCTGGGTAGTTTGCTGTGTATTTTCTTCTGCCTGCTGCTCGCATTTGTCCCCTGCGCTCCTAGAA
>JACQPQ010000069.1 GCA_016207405.1 Gammaproteobacteria bacterium
CATGGATGGGAAGTTCTGGAGGAGTTCTAGCTATGAAAATCACTTATGACTCGAAGGAAGACATCCTTTTGATTAAATTTAATAATAAAACCATCCAAAAAGATGTTTCTTTTGGGTGGAATATCAATATTGGGCTCACAAGGCATAATGATATAGGCCAAATCAGCATATTGGATGCCAAAGCAGGTAGTTTTTTACCTATTCAATTACCTTCCACAATAGTGAAAACAATTGCTAAGTTTTCTCCGCAACCAAAGTCGCTCCCCTGCAAAAGTCATTCAACACGGCAAACAAGAGCCCATTAACATGGCTAGAAGGCACGCATGCGAACGGTCTTCCTGGCATCTTAGTACGGAAGGGGGTTTTAAGGGATGTAAAAGTCAGCCATAAGGGCTTCTTCAGGAAGGGTCGAATCGACCTTGTACTGTGAAAAGTCCCGAACACCTGCCTTTTTTAGAACCACCTCATCTATAAAAAATTGGCCGGTCGTCGTTTTGCTGTCTTGTGTCAATACCCAATAAGCGGCATCGGACACAATGTCAGGAATTCGGCTTCTTGATGCGACACGTTCGCCGCCAACGATGTTCAAAATAGCGGCCGTTTTAATCGTGGTGCGAGGCCATAGGGCATTCACTGCAATGCCGTCCTTTTTAAATTCTTCTGCCATTCCTAACACACAAAGGCTCATCCCATATTTACTCATCGTATAGGCGAGGTGGGGCGCAAACCATCGAGCTTTCAGGTAGAGCGGGGGCGAAAGCATAAGGACATGAGGATTGGACGCCTTTTTAAGGAAAGGGAGACACGTTTTTGTACACAAAAAAGTACCGCGCACATTGACCTGGTGCATGAGGTCGTAGCGCTTCATTTCCGTGTTTGGGGTGTCTGTCAAGGAAATCGCACTGGCATTGTTGACGAGGATGTCAATCCCACCAAACTGCGCAACTGCTTTTTCTACGGCTTTTTGCACTTGTTCTTCACTTCGAATATCCACAGGGCAAGGCAGTGCTTCGCCTCCCGCTGCTTTAATTTCTTCTGCGGCGGTATAAATCGTTCCCGGTAATTTAGGGTGTGGCGTTTCGGTTTTAGCTGCAATAACAATACGAGCACCCTCTTTGGCCGCACGCAGGGCAATAGCCTTTCCAATGCCACGACTTGCTCCGGTAATAAAAATCGTTTTGTTTTTTAAAGATGTCATTTTGTTTTATTTAGTTTAACAACCGTTTCCCCGTTTTAAGCATATATTCTATACGGTCCACTGTTTTCACATTATAGGCGAGTTCCAGAAAATTGTTTTTCTCAAGTTCTAATAAATCAGATTCTGACACAAGCGTTCCTGTTTCCACAGAGCCCCCACAGAGCACTTCAGCAAGGGAATAGCCAATGACTTTGTCATAGGCGGGCATTTGTTTTTGTTCAACCATCGTATCGCACAGCTTCTGCAGTTCATCTATTCCGGGCTTACCCACCACTTTAATTTTACTTTTTAAAGCGGGACGGTAGGATTCGGATAGCGCCAAGGCTTCTTGTTCTGCAATATACAGCAACTCTCTTGCATTCATAAGGATGACATCCCCGTCTTTTAAAAATCGTCGTTCACGAGCTTGCTCCGCACTTCGAGAGGGAAAGCCAGATAACAGCATTTTTAATTTGGCTTTTAAGGACTCCTCGTCATGGGCCGCCTGAACCGCCATTTCCTTAGTACCGCCCCCTGCTGGGATTAACCCTACACCACTTTCAACCAGCCCTATTTGACTTTCCATCGCAGCGACTCGTCTTGCAGCATGTAACAAAAGCTCACATCCGCCACCTAAAGCATACCCTTGCACAGCCGCCACAACAGGAAGGGTGGCATAACGAACTCGGCTCGTCGTTTCTTGAAATCGTTCGATGAATTGTTCCAATTTATCGAACGATTTTTCTTTAATGAGTTCCAATACTTCTTTCAGATTGGCGCCCACACTAAAATAAGGCCCTTGCCTTTGCCAGATAATTAAAGCGCTATACGTTTGTTCAGCATACGAAATGCTCTCTAAAATGCCTTCTAAAACAGACAGGTTCATGGCACCCAATTTAGATTTAAAGCTCAGCACTGCAAGCTCTTCTCGTCTTTGCCACAGCCGAACGCCTTCATTTTCGAACACCGTTTTCCCTTCTTCAAAACTTTCCCCACAAATGGGATCTGGATAATACTGGCGACGGTATACCGCCAATTGAGAACGTGGTTCCAGGGTTCCACGCTTCGGACAAAAAGCCCTATTGTTTTGATAAACCCCCGGTTCGGGTTGTTCACTCACCCATACAGGTAAGGGTGCTTTTATGGGTGTTTTATCTTCTTGGATATCTTCCTGTATCCATCTTGCTATCTTGTGCCATCCCGCTTTCTGCCAAGTTTCAAACGGCCCTTCTTTCCAACCAAACCCCCAGCGCAAACTTAAATCTAAATCTCTTGCCAGATCTGCAATGCTCGCTAAATGAAAGGCTGAGTAGTGGAATAAGTCGCGGGTGAGCGCCCATAAAAATTGAGCTTCCACATGATTGCTTTCTCGTAAAGCTCTAAACCGTTCTTCAGAACTAGGCGTTTTTTCTAATAGAGACACCACTTCTGCCGACGCCTTTTGAGTTACGGGTTGATAGGAGAGTGTTTTTGGATCAAAAACCTCAATAGCTTCCCCTCGTTTTCGATAAAATCCTTGTTTGCTTTTTTGACCCAAAGCCCCTCGTTCTATCAGTTTTGCCATTGAGCCAGGCACTTTAAAATAGGAATGCCAGGGATCATCTGGAAGCCTTTCTTGCATGGTGTGCACCACATACGCCATCGTATCTAAGCCAACCACATCCAAAGTTCGATACGTTGCACTTTTGGGTCTACCGATAAGAGGCCCTGTGAGGTGGTCAACTACCGGAATCGAAAGGTTCCATTTTTCCGCATGATGAAGAATCGCAAGAAAAGAAAATACGCCCATTCGGTTAGCGAGGAAATTAGGCGTATCGTATGCTCGGATCACACCCTTACCCAGCGCAGAAACTAAAAATGTTTCTAGTCGGTTTAGGTTTTCTGGATCGGTGGTGGAATGTGCAATTAACTCCACTAAGGTCATATAACGAGGCGGATTAAAAAAATGTACTCCGCAAAATCGAGGTCGCACTTTTGGAGGTAAAACGTCGGCGAGTTCTGCAAGTGAAAGACCGGACGTATTGCTGGCCAGTAAAGCCTCTTCTTTTAAGTACCCGGAAATTTTTTGGTATAAGTCTTTTTTCCAATCTAAATGTTCTCCGATGGCTTCCAATATAAAATCACAGGTTTTTAACTCTTTACAATGTTCTTCGTAATTAACGGGCGTTATAGCTTCTAATTGGGCTTCGGAAACCAGGGGAGGAGGATTTAACGTTCTAAGTTTTTGACGCGCTTGTTCTGCCAGGGCATTTAAGTTGCCTTCTTTAGCGGGGATCTCAAATAAAAGCACTTCTACATTGGCATTTGCAAAGAGTGCGGCAACTTGCGCACCCATAACGCCTGCTCCTAAAATGGCAACCCTTCGAAAAGAAGGATATTTCTTTTGAATCATGATTTATCAATCCTAATAATTAATTTCCCAATACGAAACTACTTCGGAACCAAGCGCTTTTTACCGGGGGCGGTGATGGCTACGAACGTTAAAGTGGAATCAGAAACTTTTACCGTTTGTGTGTAGGATCGCCCGAAGCGCTCTGCGAAAACTTCTATATGGATCCTTAGGGAAGTTTTCCCGACCGTAACGAGGCTCGCATAAAAGCTGACACGATCCCCTACAAAAATGGGGGCCACAAACTGAAGTGTATTGACAGCGACGGTCGTTACGGGACCGCGCGCTCGTTGAACTGCGATAATGCTGGCGGCAATGTCAATTTGAGACATGAGCCACCCACCAAAAATATCGCCCTTCGGATTTGCGTTCGGTTGCGTAGCGACAATCCGGAGCGTCGGCTGTCCTTCAGGGAGAGAGACGGCTCCACCCTTCGTGTGCTTTAAATCTTTCACCATATCGACGTTCCAGTTCGCTCATTTTTTCTAGAAGGATGGCGGGGGTTTCTTTTTGAATATATCGCATCGGTCCGCCGTGGAATGGGGCAAACCCTGTTCCGAAGATAAGTCCTGCATCTAATAAGTCTGGATCACCCACGATACCTTCTTCTAAGCAAGCCACTGCTTCATTCAGCATTTTTAGGATGAGCCTTTCTTCTACATCTAAAATATTGACGGTATTGCTCTTGGGTTTTGTTCGAATCGGTTTGCCTTTTTGATAGCGATAAAATCCTTGGCCGGTTTTAACCCCTAAGGTGCCTTGAGCGACTAAATTACGAAGCTCTGGAGGAACGGTGATCCCTCCAAAGTGATGATTGAATTTTTCTGCAACTGCAAGCCCCACATCCAACCCAACGGTGTCGAGCAGCAAAATAGGCCCCATGGGCATTCCAAACCGTTCTGCGGCTTTATCGATGAGAACAGCCGGAACCCCTTCTGCTAATAAGGTTGCCGCTTCCAATAAATAAGGTGCAAGAATTCGATTGACCAAAAAGCAAGGACTGCTTTTTACAGGCAGAGGCAATTTGCCTAGCATACGGACAAAACTACACGCTTTTTGGATACTTTCTGGAAGCGTATGAGGATGGTGTACAATTTCAACGAGTGGCATTTTAGCGACGGGATTAAAAAAGTGAATGCCCACTAGTCGGTTAGGCTCTTCTAAAACGGTTCCTATTTCTTCCAGTAACAAGCTAGATGTGTTTGTAGCCAACAGAGCATCTTTTCGCGCGATGGCATCCAGGCCTTTAAAGCACGCTTGCTTGGCTGGCAAGTTTTCGTAAATGGCTTCGATAATAACATCGGCGCGTCGAATGCCTTCCCCTTTTAGATCAGGGATAAACCGGTCCATCACTTCCTGAACAAGCCTTGGAGTTTTTAGTTTATTTTGAAAAAGGGCATAGGCCCTCTTTATGGCAGGGGCAATCAATTGTGCTTCCCGGTCTTGTAGAGTTACGCGCATGCCTTGTAAAGCACACCAAGCCGCGATATCCCCTCCCATGACGCCAGCTCCGATGACATGAACCTGTTTGGGGTTAAAATTTAGCGCGCGACCAAACCCCTTTAGCCGTTCCTGCAGAAAAAATACTCGAACGAGCTGCCGTGAAGTTTCAGTGGTTAGGAGTTCCCCAAATGACTGAACGGCCTCTTCTGAAGCGCCTGGTTCGCTAAAACCTTGTTGCTTCCAGGTATTTAAGATGGCATAAGGGGCAGGGTAGTGGTTGGGCGCTGCTCGCTTTGCAACTTGCCGGCGCACTATTTTTGCAAGAAGGGGGCGAATCAGCGAGGTGTTTGATAATTTTTGAACGAGGGGCAGCGTGTGGGGTTTAGGAGGCTTTAAAGCGAATTGTAAAGCAGCCGCACGAAACTGTCGTGCAGGGACGGCCGCATCCACAAGCCCCAGTTTAAAAGCCGCTCTGCTACTTATGGTGTGCCCATTCAACATGAGGTTAAGTGCTTGAGGAGCCCCTATCAAACGAGGCAAACGGGATAATCCACCCCATCCTGGTAACAAACCTAGTTTAACTTCTGGAAGCCCTAAACGGGTTTTGGGATGGTCTTCTGCAATGCGATACCGGCATGCGAGGGCAAGTTCTAATCCTCCACCGACACAGAATCCCGAAATAAGCGCAATCGTTGGAAAAGGCAGGTTTTCCAGTTGATTAAAGACATTTTGTCCTTCCTGAGCCGCGGCAATGGCATCCGTGATATTCTGAATCGCTTTAATTTCCCCAATGTCAGCACCCGCAATGAACCCACTGGGTTTGGCCGAGGTAATAATAAGGGCTTTGAGTGTTTGAGTTTTGAGCTCCTCACACACACGTTTCAATTCATCCATGACTTCGCGGTTTAACGTATTGACCGAGGCGCTGTGCTTATCGAGGGTGAGCCATCCTATTGAAGATTTCTCATCCCGCACCACTTGCCAATGTTGGGTGTGGCCTTCTTGGATATTATTCATTCTCGACTCCAGAAACGTTTTCTACCAAAACCGCACCGCCTTGTCCGCCCCCTATACATAAGCTCGCAACCCCAAAACGGGCTTGATGACGCTTTAAAATATGGAGGAGTCGTAAGGTTAAACGCGCGCCACTCGCTCCAATGGGGTGCCCAATGGCAATGGCGCCACCATCTACATTTAATCTTTCAAGAGGCAATTGGCCAAAAATGCCTTTTAGACCTAATTCTTTTGTGCAGTATTCTTCACTTTCCCAGGCTTTTACACAGGCAAGAACCTGTGCCGCAAAGGCTTCGTTAATCTCCCAGTAGTCAACGTTTGACAAGCTAAGACGGTTGCGAAGTAATAAAGGAGTAATGGCGTGAACAGGGCCCAAACCCATTTGCGTGGGTTCACACCCCGCCCACTCGAAATCGACCAGCCGCCCTAGGACAGGCAACTGGTGTTTTTTAACAGCCTCGTCACTGGCAAGGATGAGCAAAGCCGCGCCATCCGTCACTTGAGAGCTATTCCCGGCAGTCACCTGTCCAAAGGGTCTATCAAAGAAGGGGGTAAGCTTCCCAAGTTTTTCTACAGTGGAGTCTTCTCTGACACCATCATCACGAGAATAACAATGCCCTGAAATATCATAAACAGGTTCCACTTCAACAAAATGACCGGCTTTTTCTGCTGCAAGCACTTTTTTATGGCTTGCTTCTGCGAAAGTATCCATTTCTTTTCGAGAAATTTGAAACCGATGGGCGAGTTCTTCAGCCGTTTGTCCCATAGACAGCCCTGAGACAGGATCGGTTAAGCCTTTTAACAAAGCAATGCTAGGCACCAAAAATTTAAGTTGAAATTGAGTGAATGATTTAAGTTTGCTGCCGATATCTTTCGCACGACTCAACTTCGCAAGCCACCGGACAAACCCTTCGTTCCATAAAAGCGGGGCATGGCTCATAACATCCACCCCACCGGCCAAGACTAAATCATGGCGCCCCATTCCAATATCTTGAGCCGCATTGTCTAAAGCTTGAAGGCCTGAAGCGCAATTTCTTTGGACAGTCCAAGCGGGGACCGCTTTGCCTGTTCCAAGGCGAAGCCCTACAATTCTAGCAATGTTCGCTTCTTCGGGGGCAGGAAGCACACATCCCAAAATCACTTCTCCTAAAGACGAGGGCAAAAAAGATTGTCGTTGTAATAAAGCGGTTCCCGCTTGTACAGCCAAATCAGAGGCTTTTAAGGGGCCTGGCTCACCGCGTGCCTTTAAGAAAGGCGTTCTACTGCCGTCTACAACATAGACGAAACGAGTTCTGGATCTTTTTGACATAGCTCACTTCCTTTTTGAAAAGCGCTTGGCGAAAATTCATCTACTTGCAGAGCATCTTTGTAAGCGGTATAGGCTTCCCTCAACAAGGCGGCTTCTGCCTCCGAGAGTACTTTGAGCGTGAGTGCGATTCCGATTTGCTCTTCCAGCGCCAATTTTTTAGGGATTTTCTTGTCTCGAATCGCTACATATAACTTATTTTCAGCGGATTCGGACTCCAATACTTTACGGAAGGCGATTTCTACTCGTCCAGTCGCATCATTTTCGTGTTTTCCGACAAAGCAATAGCGTGTAATGCGTTCACGGAATGAAGACGGTTTTAGCATTTCTAACGCTAATGTTTGTGTGCACAGATCAGAGGGGTGTTTGTAGGGGCAGCCGAGTGGAAACACAATCCATTTAACTAGGGTGCCTACAAACGGATTAGGAAAGTTGCGACAAAACTCAACAATGGCAGTTTGGGCGTTCATCAAGCAAGTTTTCACAGACCACTCTACAAAGGGAAGGTCAACCGTTTCTTTTTGGTTGTCTTCAAAATACTTCAATACGGCTGAGCCTAAATAGAGTGCGCTTAAAGCATCGCCTAGGCGCGCGGATAATCTTTCTCTGCGTTTTAGTTCACCCCCCAACATCAACATCGCCAGATCCGCAGTAAAGGCTAACACGGCACTCATGCGGGTCAAGTGGCGGTAATAAGAAGCAACGACACCTGCGTTTTCAGGTGCTCGTGCGAGAAGCGCACCCGTGAGGCCATATCCAAAAGCCCTGGCACCATTACTGATAAAGTAACCCAGGTGGCTAAATAAAGCGCGGTCAAATTCCGCCATGCCGTGTTCGACGTCTTCCTCTTTGGTCGCTTGCATTTCTCGTAAGATATAAGGATGACACCGAATAGCACCCTGTCCAAAGATAATGAGATTGCGGGTTAAAATGTTAGCACCTTCTACGGTAATTCCAATCGATTGACCTTGATATCCTAAAGATAAATAGTTTCTGGGCCCTGCAATGATCCCTCTTCCTGCATGAACATCCAGCGCATCCGTGGCGATTTTTCGCCCCATTTCGGAAAGATGATATTTAACAATGGCAGAAACGATAGAGGGTTTCACGCCCAAGTCAACGGCAAGCGCCGTCAACAAGCGAGCGGCTTCTATCATATAAGTTTGCCCCGCAATGCGGCCCATGACTTCTTGAACCCCTTCAAACTTCCCGATGGGCTGATTAAATTGCTTACGAATACGCGCATAAGCGCCTGTCATGCGATAGCACAACTTGCCGGTAGCCGTAGCGAGTGCAGGTAAAGAAATGCTTCGCCCTGTAGAGAGGCATTCCATTAACATTCGCCAGCCTTTCCCTACCATGCTGGGGCCCCCGATGACCCAGTCAAGGGGAATAAAAACATCTTTCCCACGCGTAGGGCCATTTTGGAAAGGTAACCCTAAAGGACTGTGCCGCTTTCCAATTTCTACTCCAGGTTGGTCAGTTTTAATGAGCGCAACCGTAATGCCAATATCGACTTTGTCACCCAGCAAGTGTTCGGGATCATAAAGTTTAAAGGCAAGCCCTAAGACGGTCGCAATAGGGGCTAAAGTAATGTACCGTTTATCCCAAGTCAGACGCATACCGAGTACTGCTTGTCCCTCAAATTCTCCTTTGCATACAATCCCTGTATCGGGAATGGCGCCGGCATCGCTGCCCGCTTCAGGGCCCGTGAGCGCGAAACAAGGAATTTCTTCTCCTTTTGCAAGGCGAGGTAAGTAATGCTCTTTTTGTTCATCTGTTCCATAGTGGAGCAAAAGCTCTGCAGGCCCCAATGAATTAGGTACCATGGTATTTACGGCTGCACACAGACTTCGCGTTGCCAATTTAATAACGATTGTGGAGTGCGCAAGCGCAGAGAACCCAAGGCCGCCATACCGTTTTGGAATAATGATCCCAAAAAAACGTTCTTGTTTAAGAGTGTTCCAAATTTCTGGGGGCATGTCGCCATATTCATGGACGATTTTCCAGTCATCGACCATTGCGCATAAGGTTTCGACTTGATTATCGATAAAGGCTTGTTCTTCCGTTGTTAAGGCGGGCCGAGGGAGAGAACGCAATTTGTTCCAATTGGGTTTGCCTTGAAATAGTTCCGCTTCCCACCAAACGTCTCCGGCTTCTAGGGCCTCCCGTTCGGTTTGATTCATAGGGGGCAGTCGTTTTCGGAAAAGTTCAAAGACTCGGTCTGAAAACCATTGCCGACGAAGTTCAGGACGATTTGCTAAAATGGCGATAGGAACAAATAGGATAGCGAGGATCAGAAATCCTAAAAAGGGCAAATTTCCCCATATCCACGAGGCAGTCAATAGTACAGAAATAACGGCTGTCCATATCTTTGGAGAAACTTTTTTGAAAGCTAACCCCAACAAGACAATAACCCATAAGATCAATTCTACAAGTGGCGACATAAGGAGCCTCCCCTGCTCGAAATGAGAGTATGAAAGAAAACAGTTGTAACATAGCTCAACTTTTTGTAAATCACAAGGTGCATTCTTTTTTTGCCATAGCGATTTTAAAACTGTCATAGCGATTTTAAAACTTGACAATCTCATCAGCGGAAACTAACTTTCTTATTAGGAGGAAACCAATATGTCACGAATACGATTATTATCTCTTCTGTCTTGTTTTATTCTGAGTATTTTTCTTTTGGGCGTTTTGCCGAATAAAGCGGTTTTTGCAGATCTTCAGGCAAATGATGATTCATACCCACCTGTCCAATCAGGAGGTACTTTTAGGGATATCCCCTCAGGCGTAATGCGAAATGATAATTTTGGGGGTGCAGTAGGTGTTACTGCGCAGCTGGTAAGAAATTCTGCAAATGGCGGTTGGGTTAACTTACAGCGGAATGGAAGCTTTGATTATACTGCGCCGGCAAACTTCGTGGGGGTTGATAGCTTTACGTACAGACTAGAGTACTCTCCCGCAGGAGGAGGGGGCACCATGCTTAGCAATGAAGCAACGGTGAGCATACCCGTAATATCAGGATCAGTATCACCGAGATCTCGGGATGGAGAATCCTCCTCCTTAAGAGGAGGATACCGACCGCCTGAAAATCGACGACTGCCTGAGGAGTGACATAGGGTGGGCACTTTTTTTCTTGTTCCCACGCAGAGCGTGGGAACAAGAAAAACAAGAAACATCTATTATTATATATTAAGTAGTGTGCTCCAACTAAAAAGACAAATGGAACCCATATGACACGGACGCAAAACCTTTCTCTTATCACTTGTTCAATTTTAAGTGTGCTTCTTTGGGGCGCTTTGCCGAATAAAGCGTCTTCTTTAAATATTCTGCTTGCAATGCCTGATCAGTATGAGGTGGCTTCAGGTGGAACTCTAGAAGTTAAGCCCTCCGGTGTATTAGAAAACGACACGATAAATGGAGTAAAGCATGATCCCAATCAACCAAAAGTAGTAGCTGTTTTGGACAAACAACCTACTAGTGGAGTCCTCAAGGATCTTAAATTAAAAGAGGATGGAAGCTTTATATACTTTGCACCCAACGTAACGGTTAATACATTTGCTACCTTTACTTACCATATGCATGACAAGTTCGCTGATAAAGATAGCAATGAAACAACAGTGACCATAAAAATTTTAGCTAGGACACCTGCACCGCCACTCAATGGAAAAAAGGAACGGGAGCCCTGGAAAGAACCACCTCTTCCGGGAGGAAAGAAAAAAGTAGGCATAGTTATTGGAGATCTTGGAGATCTTGAGCTGTTTGTGACGGGACCAGCGAGACAAGTTAGCGGAACTAATGTTTTATCTACAGACCAGGATAATGGAGTGCGTTCTGCGGTGAATGCGAGCACTTCAACAACTGCTACTTCGTGTAGCGGTGTTCCTGGAACGTATTCACACGCCCTTCTTTATACTACTGGGTCGGGGGGGTGTGGAGCCTCTGAACCACCTACTCCGGGAGGAGGCACGGATTTTGCAACAATTGATGTGCTTGGTGGTGTCTGCACAGTTTCTCCTGTCCCACCAACCACAGTTGTAAATACACCGAACCCCCCTGTTATAGGGTCAAACAATGCTACATTTACTAACCCCAATGTGAGTGTTTACTATACTTGTAATAATAATAATACCGTCACCATCATAAGTATGGAAAGGTTGTCATGAAATACATCTCAACTCTCATTCTTTGCCTGTTTTTCCTCGTTGGTAGTCTTTCACAAGCCGCCGAATTTCGTTCATTTTCTGTTATACAGGGGCAGGGGGACAGCCTTATTCCAAAAGGTGCTACACCACTTGAGACCTTTGAACCCGTGGACCCTGAGCTTTTAGAAGCGGCTTTTAAAAAAGTCTTGGAAAATTATACTAATCCAAAGTTGAGCGAGAATCTGGGAGAGTCGTTTTATGATAAAGACCGCCTTCTACAAACTATTGCAGAAGTGGTTCCTCGGGATGCCGTGGTAGAACTCCTTACTCCTTTGAGCAGTGTGCAGACTTTGCAACAGTATAGGCTGCCTAATCCTGATGGGAGTTATACGCTGGTGAGCATTGTCTCATTTGTTGCACAAACGCGTTTACGATTTAATACTTCGACAGGGATTCGCAATTCAGATGGTACGAATGAATATAGGGTGGAGGTGAGGCAAAAGGGGTAAGGGGTAAGAGACAAGGGAGGGGGAAGTTTTTATAGGGTGCGCTTCTCGCACCGATTTTGTGGAGTAATGTAGGTCGGATCCGAGCGTAGCGAAGGATCCGACCTACATCAGCTGGATGCCAGCCTACGCTGGCATGACAGATCGTACTCTAGGGGACCTTATGCACAGGAATGGAATACAAAAAGGATTTTTTTACACGCTGCTATGGATGGCAAATGCTTTTATGCAGACCGTAGAAGCCGATCGGGTACCCGATCGCCTTAAAGACAGCATTGCCCCCTGGCATATATCTGGCAGCACCCATGCACGCGCAGAATACTATTCCAACCGAGGAAATACCTCCGCCAGTATTTATCCTTTTGAACACACCCAATGGTTTTATGAATTTAGCTTAAATGCCGACCGTGTGCTTTCTCCAGCTGACCGCATGACCAGCCAAATAGTGGGTGCGATTTCAGACTCTAAGTATCGTTCAAGCACAGAAACCGGCCTTATCCTAGAACGACTCAACTTCAACCGCCAAAAGGGAGATGCGCGCATACCTTATCACTTAGAATTGGGCGACCATGCCGCTTTTTTTAGTCTTCGTACCATTCAGCGTACTTTAAAAGGTGGCCTTTTAGAATTGCAGCCTCGATGGAACAAAGAACATCAAATGCATTCTCTCGTTTTTTTAACTGGAGCGGGGGCCCAAACGTGGACGCACTTTGACCCTTGGGATGATTATTACACCGGTGCTTCTTGGCTAGTAGACGATAAACGCTATGGACGATACAACCTAAACCTCGTTCATAACCTTCGTGAAAAAAATTCAAGACCTTCTAGTGGTTTGCATGATAGGCGACAGCTCACAACCAGCCTAGCTGGAGAAAAAGAACTCTCCTGGAAAAGCGAAAAGCTCATTCTAGAAGGAGAACTGGCGTTTTTAGACGGGGATATTGGCAACAACACCAAAAACCGGGAAGACAGCAGCCTTTATTTACAACTCTCTGGTAGGAGACAGTCTCCTTTGACGTATCGATTACGCTATGAACAAACCGGAAAAGATTTTAATCCTCAAGCGGATGTTATCCCGACAAATCGTCGAAGTTATGAAATTCATATGGGATACCAGCTTATACCGGGACTTTACCTACGAGGACGACTGCAACGCTTTTACGACAATTTTGAAAAAAGTACTACAGCCAATCGAACCAACACCGATCTTCTGGGTGTCAATCTCTCTGGCCCCTTTTCTCCTTTTTTGCCTATGTTTGGTAAAAACTTAAGTGGGCGACTAGATGTTTTTGTCAATGAAACAGATAAATCTAGCGATAAGACCATCTTAAATACCCGACTCGATTTGAGCAAACCCCTTCCCTATGGCTGGAGCGGCAGTTTGGGGTATTTTGCTAACTATGTGAATGATAAAAATCCTTCCAATATCGATAGCCGTATCAAAGAACTTCGTTTACAAGGTAGCCATACTCTACTTGTAAAAGACTGGACAGGTACGGTAACGCCTGGCGTGACCTATCGCGCCAAAACGGGAGGAACGAGTCACGACAAAGAAATCAGCCCCACACTGTCGGCTACATTAGCACGCCGTGCGCACTCGGTTGCTTTTTATTCTGTTATGGATGACTTTGACCGCCGAAGCGCAATTAACCTCAATCAAAAACGCTTAAGCATGGCGTACCGGTATACGAAAAATCCGCATACGTTCGGTGCTGAGTTTGAACAGTATCATCGTGATCCATTTCAAGGAACCACAACAGCAGCTAATCAGAATACCAATGCTAAAAAATTTGCGCTGTTTTGGATGTATAACTTTGACCGCCCTGCACGAAGATCTGGCGCACTCGCACAGAAAAATATCGCCCCTTCAAAACCGATGATAGAGCCCCGCGCATTCGATTTTGCAGATCTCGCGCCCGGCACCTTAACCGAAAAACTTGAAAAAACCTTAAATCAGCAGTGGGGACAGCCTATCCAATTAGGGAACATTCAGATATTTGAAGCCCCGTTACTCGAGAGTATCACCGCGAGACAACGCTTGGTGTTATCAGAAGTTGCCGGTATTTTACAGAAAAGCGTTCACATTATTGAGCTTGAAGAAACTGGGGATGAGAGTACTCTTCAACAAACCTTTGAGAGCATTCGAACCATTTTGCTAGGCCGCTATGGAAAAACAGTTCAGACATTTGAGGCAGTTACGAATGAGCAACCCGTTGCCCGTCCTACCATGGAGTGGGAAATGCCAAACGGCAAAATCCGGTTTGGTATTCCAAAACGCCTTGATGGAAAAGTGCGTATAGAAATTCAATATGCCCGGCACTTCCCTGCTTTACAGGATCCGAACTGGGGTTTTGAGGGTGTTTCTTAAAATTGGTGGACTGCTCGCAAAAAGCGCTCGCTTTGTCCACCCTACAAAACTAACTGCTCGTTTATTTTCTTTCCTTGAAGCTCAAGTCTTTCCATTTCGATGTGTCTTGTGTTTAAAAAAATCTGATCAGAGTCGTGATTTATGTGTGGCGTGTCAAAAAGAGCTTCCGTGGCTTGAAACAATTTGCGAAAGATGTAGCGTCCCTTTGCCTTCTTCTGGAATATGTGGACAGTGTTTACGACATCCGCCTTCTTTTCGGATGGTAAAAGCCCTGTGGTCTTATGAGGGGGAGGTGAAGCAGTTGATCTCAGAATTAAAATTTAACCATAAACGGATGGTTGGTCGCCTAATGGGCGAATTATTGGCGGAAGCATTCACAGAATTTTACAGTAAGGATAGTTTGCCGCAGGGGATAGTTCCGGTTCCTTTACATCCAGCTCGGTTAAGACAACGAGGGTACAACCAGGCCGAAGAGCTGGCCGTCGCAATAGCGCGAAAAGTGGGTCGTCCGTTAGAACTGAAGGGGTGTATGCGAGTACGCCATACAGAAAGCCAAGCTTCTTTACCTTTTGCAAAACGTACTCAGAATGTAGCGAATGCTTTCCGTTGTCGCGCTCCTTTTGTGTACACGCATGTCGCCGTTGTAGACGACGTCGTAACCACAGCAGGAACCGTAGAACAAGTTGCGAGGGCTTTAAGTCAGCAAGGGGTGCAGTGTGTCGATGTATGGTGTTGTGCACGAACGCCACTAATCCCTAATCCCTAATCCCTAATCCCTATCTCTTCCCCCTTACCCCTTTTTTGTTTTAGAATAATGTTCATGTGATGCCATTTCCTCTTGAAAGAGGAAAGTGGTTTTCGATGTTTACACTTCCAATCGTCGCCTCTTAAGGATGAGAGGCCTGTCTACTTGAAAGGAATGTTATATGCGCAACGCGATTATTGTTTTGTCCGTGTTGCTTGTCGCTCGAATGGCCTTTGCTTTTGCTCAAGACCGAGATCTTTCTAAAGAGCAAACGGCGAATTCCCAGTATTCCGATGCCTATATGGTGGTTTTGAAACAAGCTGATCTACAAGGCACTGTTCAAGGAATGATTCTTGTGACCATTGCACGCTCACTTGTTAAGACTGAACAAGGTTCACTGATCACGATAGTTATTCGTGTCCAGCAAAAGCCAGAGGTCTTTGAAGTGACTCCTGAACACAGCACCCAAGAGTTTTTTGAAGCCTGGTTTTCAGACAGCCTAAAAGTGCGTTCTGGGATGTTAGTGTTGCAAGGAGAAGTGGGGATGCTGACCCTTGTAGTTCGAGAAGGCGGTGAAAAAATTACCGTAGCTGGAAAAGTCACGGTCCTGGTACCGCAAGCCTTTGAATGGGATGGAGGTGCGTATCAAAAGGACGGCAATCCATTGCCTGTTTCGTTGAACGAAGAGAGCGTGGCAGCGCTCTCCGAAAATTTTATGCGCTGCTTTTATCTCACGTTCTTCTCAGAAATGATCCAAGATTCTACCGGGAGATCTCGTTGGGGATATCTGGGTGGAGCGCCTCGGGCAGTTGCAGCCCAGATGCTGGGCGATATTGATGCAATGCTGCATAGACCCATTTCCGCCTATATTCAAAAATAGGCTTTGAAGGTTGGGTTCCGCCCCAAGCTCGGAACCCAACCTACATTTTCTTCTGGTTATACCCACTCCGCATGATGGCAGGCGGTCATACTTCCTTCTACTTTCCGTAACTCAGGTTCAATGACTCGACAGATCTGGGTGGCGTATGGACAGCGAGTGTGGAAAGGGCATCCCAAGGGCGGGGCAAAGGGCGAAGGCAATTCTCCTTTGATGGGGGCTCGCTCCATCCTTTTGCCCATCGCAAACCGTGGGGTGCTTTCGAGTAACGCTTTGGTGTAGGGGTGTTTGGAGTTCGTAAAAATACTGTACACATCGCCTTCTTCGACTATTTTCCCAAAGTACATCACACAAACAAAATCTGCTATTGACCGCACAACTGCTAAATCATGTGAAATAAAAATGTACGAAACGTGGAGTTCTTTTTTGAGAGTATGTAAGAGCTTTAAAATTTGATCTTGGACAGAAACATCGAGCGCTGAAAGCGGTTCATCGGCGACCACCACTTCCGGATGCAAAATGAGTGCGCGCGCAATGGCAATGCGTTGTCGTTGCCCGCCGGATAACATATGAGGATAGCGTCTTGCAAGTTCGACAGGCAGTTCTACCTTTTTAAGCCACTCTTCAATGAGTGTTTGTCGTTTCGATTTTGAAAGGTGTTTTTGGTGTAATAGGAGGGGCTCCGATAAAGTTTCAAAAACTCGCCATCTGGGGTTCAAAGACGAATAAGGGTTTTGGAATATCAGACGAATTTTGCTGGATAAAGCATAGCGTTCTTTATGGTCTCCGTTCAGAATAGATTGCCCATGAAACCGCAATGCACCCCCGGAGGGGGGTTCCATCTTAACTAAGATTTTAGCAAGAGTTGTTTTACCAGAGCCGGACTCTCCCACTATGGCTAGAGTTTGTTCTGGGTAAAGAGCGAACGAAGCGCATCGTAAGGCCAAAATAGTTTGGGGCCGTTTCCACGCACTTTGTTTGACAACATAGTGTTTGCTTAAGTTTTGGGCTTCTAGTAAGCAGTCGCTCATTAGGGGTCTTTTTAAGCAAGCCCCAGTAAATACTTGTGCTTTTTTACGCAGTAATTTGTTTCATTTTCAAGGCGCAAAAAGAGGCGCATAGTTTGACTATGTAACTCTTTTTGCAACGCAGAAAATGAAACAAAGGACAAGTAAAAAGGCATAAGTATTTACAGGGGCTTGCTTATAGAAGAGGCTGGGGCCGGATTCGAACCGACGTCCACGGATTTGCAGTCCGCTGTATAGCCTCTCTACCACCCAGCCGTAAGTATCTTGGAGCGGGAAACGAGGCTCGAACTCGCGACCCCAACCTTGGCAAGGTTGTGCTCTACCA
>JACQPQ010000072.1 GCA_016207405.1 Gammaproteobacteria bacterium
AAAAATGCAGGATGCATTTTTAGCGCGCTGGAGGCAGGATGCCGACTGCGCGCGGCCTGAAAAATTCTAGGAGCGCAGGGGACAAAAGCGAGCAGCAGGCAGCAGAAAATATACAGTGAACCACCAATAAGTGATGGATTACAAGTCATGGGTTTTTATCACTCCTTTGCAATGAATTATAGCGAAATTAATGCATTCAACAAAATGGCTAAAATGTAAAAATAATATCCTGATGGGTCATTTTTTCCATAAGGGCAGAAGAAGAAAGGGGTTGTACAGAAAATATAAAATCAATCTGGGCTAACTCCTTGGAAACCAAGGCCTCTTCTTCAAAATATAAAGACTCCTGGTAATCGCGAACAAGCTGGTTTAAGTTTTTGTCTTCGTCTTCTAATAGAAGCTGAAAAGAAGAGGTCAGCCATTTTACCCCTTCTCCACTCCATACCCACTGTAAGTGAAAATGAAAATGATGCATCATCCATAAAAGAGAACGTGTTTCATGGGAAAGATAAGGCTTTCTAAATAAGAGTAGAATACGTTTCATGGGGTAAAGGTAAGCACTCTATCCGCGTGGGTTAAACACTCCATAAAATGAGCAAGGCCTGAGAGCATGAAACCTGAGGGAGGATTGGAGAACCAAATGCCGCGCCTCTTTAAAGAACCTGAACATACCTTCCAGACTAGCGCATATTTTTTGGCAAGATCTTGCCAGCAAATCGTTTGAACATGATAAACGCCCTCCTCATAGAAAAAAACTTCCACTGCATGATTTTTCTTGAGCGCCGCTTCGATAAATCGATAGACCATACCCCCAGAAGGGTGTTCGGGTTTAATTTGAATCAGTATGGCAAACTTCACGAACCCATCATAATCTGCATGGTTGTAAAATCAATAAAAAGAGATTACGAGCAGCAACTCTAGCGGGGAAACCAAATGATTCATGTCATGGTTGTAGATGATCTCACTTTAGTCCGACAAGGGATCGCTCGTTTGCTTGCCGATAAAAGTGATATAAAAGTCACGGCAGAAGGTGCGAGTGGAGAAGAAGCCTTAACCCTAGTTAAAGAAAAAAACTTTGATGTGATTCTGATGGACGTTCATATGCCAGGTATTGGAGGGCTTGAAGCCAGCCGGCGGATTGCGCATTCAAAGCCGAAAACAAAATTGCTAATCTTAACGGTCCCTGAAGCCGATCTGTCTCCTTTTCAGTTTTTGCAACTGGGTGCGCTAGGGTATGTAACTAAAAATATAAGTGTTGAGGAACTCATTACCGCTATCCATACGGTTCATAAGGGGCAACGTTACTTAAGCACTGATATTGCTCAGTCGTTTGCGCTTCAACAATTAAAGGCGTTTAAAAAATCTCCTTTTGAGCAATTAACCTCTAGAGAATTACAAGTCGCAAGTTTGCTGGCGCAAGGGGAAAAAACGCATGCGATCGCAGAAAGATTATGTTTGGGAACCAAAACAGTTCATACCTATCGTTATCGTATTTTTGAAAAGATGGACGTAAATTCCGATGTCAAATTAACCCACAAAGCATTGGCCCATGGGCTCATCCAACTCTCTTGATTTTTTAACTCAACTGCCCCATGCACCCGGCGTATATAAAATGTTTTCGGGTGAAGGTACGGTAATTTATGTCGGCAAGGCGCGAGATCTTAAAAAACGCGTTTCCAGTTACTTTCAGAAAAGCCCTAAAGATGCGAAGACACGGGCCTTAGTAAACGCAATAAAAAAAATAGAACTTGTCGTTACCCGAAGCGAAACAGAAGCCCTGCTGCTGGAAGCAGATCTCATTAAACGCGCGCAGCCCAAATTTAATGTTGCTTTTCGGGACGATAAAAGCTATCCCTATCTTTTTTTATCAACAGAAGACCCATTCCCGCGGCTCGCTTACTATCGAGGAAACACGGCGAAAAAGGGCCGATACTTTGGCCCTTACCCCGCTCCCGCGATTGTCAAAGACATCTTGTGTGAACTCACTAAGATCTTCCAGCTTAGGACCTGCAGAGAGTGCTTTTTCAAACATAGAACGCGGCCTTGCTTGCAATACCAGATCAAACGCTGCTCAGCACCTTGCGTGGGGCTTATCAGCACCGCTGATTATCAAAAAGATGTCCGACATGCTATTTTACTTTTGGAAGGCAAGAATAAAGAGATCTTGCAGGAGTACAAAAAAAACATGAAAGAGGCTTCTCGTCAGCTTGATTTTGAAGCGGCTGCCAAGTATCGAGACCGTAGGGTTCGATTACAAAAGTTTTGTGATGAACTCCGCATTCTCAAGAAAAATGCGCGCGTGGAAGTAGTGACCCTTCATTTGGATGTTTACTCGCAATTACGTGCGGTGGAAGAAGCATTAGGCAGCCAAAGTTCATTGAACTGGATAGAGTGCTTTGATGTGAGCCACACAGCAGGAATTGCGACAGTTGCCTCTTGCGTGGTGTTTGAAAATGGACAGAGCCGATCTCATCTATACCGCCGCTACAATATTAAGGACATTCAAACAGGAGATGATTATGCCGCTTTGCGTCAAACTTTATTAAGGCGGTATAAGAAAAGATTGGAAGAATCCGAACGCTTGCCCGATTTAATTTTAATAGATGGAGGGCGTGGACAACTTCACCAAGCAGAGCAGGTTTTAGATCAGTTGCGGATCCACGGGGTGGCCCTCGTTGCAGTCGCAAAGGGGGAAAGCCGAAAACCAGGGTGCGAAACGCTATTCAGATCCGGTCAACGCACTCCCCTCATACTTCCACCGGATTCCCCAGCGCTTCATTTTATCCAAACGATCCGAGATGAAGCGCATCGTTTTGCTTGTGCTTCGCATCAGAAGAGAAGAGGAAAACTGGCTTTGCATTCTATTCTGGAAGACATTCCCCAAATAGGTCCAAAACGAAGGCAGCTATTGCTGACAACTTTCGGTGGGCTTCAGGGTTTAAAACAAGCGAGTCAAGAGGCACTTTCCAAAGTTTCAGGGATCTCACTTAGCTTGGCAGGAAACATTTATCAGGCGCTTAGAACTTAAATGCGTAATCCCTCACTTATGGGTGGTTTGCTGTATATTTTCCGCTGCCTGCTGCTCGCTAAAAGTCCCTGCGCTCCTAGAATTCTGCCGGTAAAAAATGCATGGATGCATTTTTTACCGGCAGAATTCTACATTTGAGCAGAGCCATTACTTAAATGCTTCACATTCCATGGACAACTCCTAACAGTATAACGATACTCCGCGTTCTGGTATTACCTTTGTTGGTGGTCTTTTTTTATCTGCCTTTTGCATGGACACATCTTGTAACCGCCGCATTATTTGTGTTGGCAGCACTTACGGATTGGTTAGATGGTTATTTGGCTCGCCGCTTATCCCAAACGTCTTCTTTTGGCGCATTTTTAGATCCGGTTGCAGATAAACTTATCGTGATTGTGGCACTCGTTTTACTGATTGAGGAACAAGGGGAAGGATGGTTTACGGTGCCTGCACTTATCATTATCGCGAGAGAAGTTTTAATCTCTGCGCTTCGAGAATGGATGGCTGAAAAAGGCCATAGAGCCCATGTGGCCGTATCTTATCTTGGTAAGGTTAAAACAACCGTTCAAATGATTGCTGTGACGGTATTGCTGGCTATCCCTCCTGCCCCATTTTCGTTTCTTCGAGGACTTGGAATTGTTTTACTCTATATGTCTGCTGCACTGACCTTTTGGTCAATGATGCATTACCTTAGGATGGCGTGGGCTTCTTTGAAGAGTGAATGAAATTTTGTACGAACATGCGCAGCCGCCGCATGTGCAAATAAGCCTTCTTCTTTAGCCAGTTGGGCAGTCAAAGGACCCAAGCAAGAAGCGCCTTTCTCGGATATCCGAACAACTGAACTTCTTTTTTGAAAGTCCATGACACACAAAGGTGAAGCAAAGCGGGCAGTACCATTAGTGGGTAAGACATGATTAGGCCCCGCCGAATAGTCTCCAAATGTTTCAGCACTGTATGCCCCCATAAAAATAGCACCGGCATTTTGAATGAACGGCAACAAACGATCGGGATCTTTAACCAATAATTCCAAATGTTCTGGCGCGATTTGGTTAGAAAGTTCAATAGCCTCTTCAAGGGTTTTGACGGTAATCAAGGCGCCTTGGTTTTGAAATGACTTTTGAATAATCTCGCGACGGTTGGCTTTGGGCACGAGTTCTTCGATGAGGGAAGCCACTTCGTCACAATAAGATGCTTGTGGACACAAGAGAAGGCTTTTGGCTTCGGCGTCATGTTCTGCTTGAGCCATAAGATCATAGACGACCCACGTGGGTGAAACACTTCCATCGGCTATCACAACCACTTCAGATGGGCCAGCCAGCATGTCGATACCAACCCTCCCAAATACGTGTTTTTTAGCAGAAGTGACATAAGCATTCCCAGGGCCTACGATTTTATCAACAGCAGGAACGGTTGCAGTTCCAAACGCCAGAGCCGCAATAGCGTGCGCGCCACCCAGGGTAAAGAGCTGGTCTACTTCCGCGAGGTAAGCAGTTGCGAGGACAATGGAAGAAACGCGTAGAGGGTAATTGTTGGAAGGTGGGGTCGCCATGATGATTTCTTTTACCCCGGCTATTTTGGCAGGAATAGTATTCATCAGAATAGAAGAGGGGTAGGAGGCCTTTCCTCCTGGGACATAAAGACCTACTTTTTCTATTGGGGTGATCTGCTGACCTAAAATTGAGCCATACTCATCTTTATACCGCCAAGAGGTGGGGAGATTTTTTTCGTGGAAAACTTGGATCCGCTTCGCGACGGCTTTGAGAGTATTTTTAAGGGCTTGAGGCAGCGCTTCCCAGGATTTTTTAAGCCTTTCATGGGGGATTTCAAGCTCTGTGGAGTTTTTAAAGGTGTACCCGTCAAAGAGAGCGGTGTATTTGAGAAGCGCTTTGTCTCCTTCTGCCTTCACTCGCTTTAGAATAGAGAGTACCGTGTTGTCCAGGGCCTCGTTTTCCAAAAAAGATTTTCTGTGAAGTTTTTGAAGTTCTTGCTGGAACGCTTTATTTTTGGTATCAAGGCGCTTGATAAGCATGGTTAACACACTCCGAAACTTTTCTATCATTGCCCACATCGACCATGGCAAGTCTACTTTGGCCGACCGCTTTATTCAAATTTGCCATGGATTAAGCGAGCGTGAAATGACAGAGCAGGTGCTAGATTCTATGGATCTGGAACGGGAACGGGGGATCACCATAAAGGCTCAGAGCGTTGCTCTGCAGTATGAGGCCAGGGACGGAAAAACCTATCAGCTCAATTTTATTGATACACCCGGGCATGTGGATTTTGCCTACGAGGTTTCCCGTTCTTTAGCCGCGTGTGAGGGAGCATTATTGGTTGTCGATGCGGCTCAAGGCGTAGAAGCCCAGACCCTTGCCAATTGTTATACCGCTCTTGAACAAGGCCTCGAAGTGATTCCTGTCTTGAATAAAATTGACCTTGCCCAGGCTGAGCCAGACCGTGTGGTTCTTGAAATAGAGGAAATTATAGGGATAGAAGCTAAAAATGCGCTCAGGGTGAGCGCCAAAACCGGACAAGGGGTTGTGGAAGTTTTAGAACAAATTATCGAGAAGATCTCTCCACCAAAAGGAAAAAGTGAAGCGGATTTACAGGCTTTAATTATCGATTCGTGGTTCGATAATTATTTAGGTATTGTGTCTTTAGTGCGTGTGGTAGAGGGCACCATTCAGAAAGAAGACAAAATTCAAATTTTCTCAACTCAGTGTGACTATATAGTTTCGGAAGTTGGGATCTTCACGCCTAAGAAAAAACCCATAGACCGTTTGGTAGCAGGGCAAGTCGGATATGTTGTGGCGGGGATTAAAACGATTGGAGGGGCACCCGTTGGAGATACCATTCTCCACACCAAAGGGTCCAAAAAGCCACTCCCAGGGTTTAAGCGGGTAAAGCCGCTCGTTTATGCGGGGCTTTTCCCGCTTCACGCAGAAGCCTATGAATCGTTCCGGGAAGCCTTGGCTAAATTGCAGTTGAATGATGCAGCTTTGCAATATGAACCGGAATCTTCCCCAGCATTGGGGTTTGGTTTTCGCTGTGGATTTCTAGGTTTACTCCATATGGAAATCGTAAAGGAGCGGCTTGAAAGGGAATACCATTTAGAGCTTCTGATTACAGCGCCCAACGTAGTTTATGAAGTAAACCTTAAAAACCATAAAACCGTAAGGGTAGATAACCCTGCCCGTTTCCCGCCACCAGGCGAAATCGTGGAAGTGCATGAACCCCTGGCAGAAGCTCGCATTTTAGTCGCTCAACGTTACGTGGGGGACGTTATGAGCCTTGCTGTTTCCCGTCGTGGCGTGCAAAAGAAAATGCAATTTGTCGCAGGGCAAGTTATGCTAACCTATGTGCTACCGATGGCAGAGGTCGTGATGGATTTTTTCGACCGCTTAAAATCGGTCAGTCGGGGCTATGCTTCGTTGGATTATGATTTTACCGGCTATCAAAAGGCAGATTTGGTAAAATTAGATATTCTGGTCAATGGGGAAAAAGTAGATGCGTTATCGATCATTACGCATCGTGCATCGGCCTACCATCGAGGACGTGCCTTAGTGCTTAAGTTAAAAGAAGTGATCCCAAGGCAGCTCTTTGAGGTTGCCATTCAAGCGGCCATCGGCGTGCATGTGATTGCGCGAGAAACCGTAAAGGCCCTTCGAAAAAATGTACTTGCAAAATGCTACGGCGGCGATGTGACGCGCAAACGCAAGTTATTAGAAAAACAAAAGGAAGGAAAAAAGAGAATGAAACAGATTGGCACCGTATCTATTCCTCAGGAAGCTTTCCTTGCAATTTTACAGGTGGATAAAAAATGATAGATTTTGCTGCGATTTTACTAATAGCAGGGGCACTCACAGGGTTAATTTGGGGGTTGGATAGTCTCTTACGGCGAGCGGGAGATAAGCCTTTGCGGCGGCCTGCTCTTGTAGAATTGTCTCGCTCTTTGTTCCCAGTGATTGTGATTGTGTTAGTTTTGCGTTCTTTTGTGATAGAACCTTTTCGTATTCCTTCTGGATCTATGCTGCCGACCCTCTTGGTAGGCGACTTTATTGTGGTCAATAAATTTGTGTATGGCTTACGGCTTCCGGTTATTCACACACAATTTTTTAAGATGGGGGCCCCTCGTCGGGGAGATGTCATGGTTTTTCGTCATCCAAAAGATAAGGTCGATTACATTAAAAGAGTGATTGGATTGCCAGGCGACGTCGTGCACTACGAAAACAAACAACTCATGATTAATCATAAAGCGGCCACCTATGAAAAGAAAAACGTGTTTTTAGATCAGGGAAAAGTCCTCACCTTATTAGAAGAAAAGTGGGAGAATTCTCCCGGCGATTTTTTTTCACACGCGGTGATTTTAGATAAAAATCTCCCCTCCTCTTTTTCCGAAGAATGGGTAATTCCGTCTGGGCAGTATTTTGTTTTAGGAGATAATCGGGATAATAGTAACGATAGTCGTTTCTGGGGGATGGTGCCGGAGGACCACGTGGTCGGAAAAGCATTTGGTATTTGGATGAACTGGAGTCCTGAAGGAAATGGCTTAATCCCCATTCGTTGGAGCCGAATAGGCCATTCGATTCGATAGAATTCTAATAGCAAACCACCCATAAGCGAGGAATTACAGGATAGGAGAAAAATATGATGATGACTTCTCAAAAAGGAATACTCTATATTCGCCAAACAGGGCTCATTTTGGTGGTTGCTTTTTTGGTACTGCTCGGGTACCGTTTGGTCCCGGTTTATTTTGAGTACATCACAGTTAAAAATGTGGTTCTGGCGATGGACCAGTTGCCTGGTATGGATGAAAAATCCGAACGAAAATGGACGGCGGAACTTCAGAAACAGTTTGATATCAATAATATCAGCAGAATTAGAGCTAAAGATTTGGAGATTGATAAACAAGAATCTCATGTAACGGTTGGATTACAGTATGAAGTGCGAGAAAATCTATTGTTCAATATCGACCTTATGGTGAGCTTTAACGAAAAATTCAATCTCCCTTTGCTTCCATCTGATGAGCACGAAAGTTCATGAACGGTACCATCTCACTGATAGGTGTTGTGCCATGAACGAGCAGTTATTAAGTCAAAAACTAGGATATTCCTTTAAAAACGCAGCGTTTCTTAAACTCGCTTTAACCCATAGAAGTGTCAGTCCTCAAAATAATGAGCGATTAGAATTTCTAGGGGATTCGATCTTAAATTTTATTGTTGCCTCAGAACTGTACACACAATATCCCCAAGCCAAAGAAGGTCGTTTAAGCCGCCACAGATCGGGGTTGGTCAAAAAAGACATGCTGGCTGAAATGGCGAATGAATTAGAAATCAATTCTTTTTTGAATTTGGGATCGGGAGAAATGCGTACAGGTGGGTTTCAAAGAGAATCCATTTTGGCGAACACTCTAGAAGCACTCGTGGGCGCCATATACTTGGATGGCGGTATCGATGCGTGTTGGGAGTGTATAAAAAAATGGTATGGTCCAAGACTGCTCATCCTTGCCGCCTCTGGTGCAGATAAGGATCCAAAAACAAAATTACAAGAAATTTTACAAAGGAAGCAGCTCAACTTACCCCAGTACACTGTATTGTCGACTACAGGCGAAGCACATTCTCAAATTTTTCACGTGTCCTGCAAAACCGAGCTCTTTGTTGAACCTGCAGAAGGGGCTGGCACCACCCGTAAAAAAGCAGAGCAACAAGCGGCTGCAAATATCATAGACCGCCTTGCAAAAATAAACGCGGGATGGACTAAGTAAAGTGCGTTGCGGGAAGATTGCAATCGTTGGCTGCCCAAATGTGGGCAAATCCACTTTGCTCAACGCTTTAGTTGGGCAAAAAGTCAGCATTACATCAGCCAAGCCAGAAACCACTCGACAACAAATTTTAGGCATCAGAACATATCCAGATGTTCAGCTGATTTATGTCGACACCCCTGGAATTCCACCCCCTTTGAAAAGAAGCCGGTTGCATCAGATGATGCAACGCTCGGCGTTAAGTTCGCTCTCTTCGGTAGATATCATTGTATGGGTGCTAGACCGAACAAAGTGGCAAAGCGAAGAAGAGCGGTGGCTGGCCATACTCCAAAAGAGCCCAGTCGCTGTCATCGCAGCAATAAACAAAGTTGACAAGTTATCCAATAAGACCCTTTTATTATCCCATCTCGCAGAACTTTCAAAGCGAATGTCTTTTTTGGCCTTAGTGCCCATTTCAGCGAAGAAAGGCACCCAAATTCCAGAATTGGAACGTGTACTCCAACAACACTTGCCAGTTGCACCTCCCCTTTTTGACAAGGATACGATCTCGGATAAAGAAAGTTCATTCTTTATAACAGAATGGATCCGGGAGTCGGTAATCCGCGCGTTAGGCTCCGAGCTGCCTTATAGTGCAGCCGTACAACTCGATATTTTTCAAGAAAAACCCAACATCGTGCACCTGGCTGCCACGATATGGGTTGAAAAAATGGGACAGAAAAAAATTGTCATCGGACAAGGCGGAAAGCGCCTGCGGTTCATAGGGAAAAAGGCCCGATTAGACTGTGAACGATTGCTTGGGAAAAAGGTATTCCTGCAGCTTTGGGTGAAGATCAAATCAGGCTGGCGGGAGGATGACAAACTCCTTAAGGAATTAGGTTTGTAAGGGTCCGTCAAGAAATAGAAAAAACGCACGGTAACGTTTCAACGCGTTTTGGTGCAATTGGTGCAATTTGGGTTATACTGGTGCAATTGGTGCAATGAGGGGGAAAAGACATGAATACTGAATACTATCCCGAACGGGAAGGAAAGACGCTAGAATTTAAAGTGAAATCACCCCATTTCGCTTCTTTGATAAAAACATGTGTTGCTTTTGCCAATGGCGTTGGAGGACAAATCATTATTGGAATCGATGATGAAAACAGGAAAATTGTAGGTATTACAGACATAGAAAGAGATAAGCTTTTTGAAAATTTTCCAAATAGTCTTTACGATTCAACGACTCCAAATTTATTCGCTCAGATGTATGAGAAAAATTGTGGTGAACACTCTGTTTTGATCATTGAAGTTCCCTATGGCTTAAAAAAACCTTATTTCGTAAAAAGGGAAGGCCTACCCAATGGCGTTTATTTGCGAATAGGCTCAAGCACTCGAAGAACAAACCAAGAAACCGTGGAAGAGTTATATCGTGAAGGTCGACGAATCACCTTTGATGAAGAACCACTACAACAAAAACTTGAAATTTTATCCCAGGAATTACTCAAGGGTTTTTATGGAACCCACCCAACTAAAAATAGATTATTAGCAGATAAGATCATCACTCAATCAGGTTCGTCTATTGAACGGTACTATCCTACAGTAGCGGGTGCTCTGATGTTTTCTGAGGCTCCCCATCAATATTTACCTGAAGCTCTAGTTATTTGTACCCGCTTCGGTTCCGGCAATCGTGAAATTATCCAAACAGAAGAAATTGTTGGCGCATTGCCCATACAAATAGAGCAAAGCTTTGCACTTATTTATTCCTGGTTGGAAAGAGATTTTAGCTTACAAACCACCCAATTGCTTGGCCGCGGTCTCATCCCAAAAGATGCTTTGCGTGAAGCAATCATCAATGCCTTAATCCATCGTAAATATTCTACTCCGGGTGCTGTTAAAATCGCAGTGTATAAGGATCGACTAGAAATATTCAATCCAGGAGGATTCCCCGGATTGGTGAATATCAATCATTTGGGAGATGGTACAACCTATTTACGCAACCCCGTTCTTGCGCGACTCGCCAGAAAAATGAGATTGGTTGAAAAGTTGGGGACTGGGATCCGCCTTATTTTTGATAGTTGCAAAAAACAGGGTATCAAAACTCCCTCTTATCACGAAGATGGAGATTTTGTAAAAATAAGATTTTATTTTGAACCATCAAAAAACACTAAAAGTACCTCTGGCTCGGATGCCATTCTAAAACTTATTGAATTAAGAAATGAATTAACCATTAAGGATGTCATGAATTACTGTGATATCTCCAGAAACACAGCCACGAGAAGATTAAACCAATTGATAAAGGGAAAAGAATTGGTTCGCTATGGAAAGGGTCCCTCCGTCAAATTCATAAAAGCATAACCTTGACGGACCCTTAGGGTAACACTTCAATTACTCCTTAAGGAATAGAAAAAACGCGTTCTTCAGACCATTCACTCCATTTAAGTCCTGCGTCACGATATCGAATGCGGCAGTAGTATAATTTATCGGGAAGCAAGTGATTGAAAGAGATTTGGGTTATATCAGAACCCGCTTCAGTGTTGACATCTTTGTTTGGATCCCAACCTTGGATATTGGGATCTCCATTGTACCAATTCTCGAATCGTATCCATCGGTCCCATTCTTTTGGAATGTTATCGTAGTGGCCAGAGTCTAGCGTAATTTGAAAATGACTTTCTAAGTGCTGCTGGCCTTCTGGATCGATAAAAGGCGAGCCCATGACTGTCACTGAAAAAGGTTTACTTTCTGAAAGCACGGCTTGAGCAATAGGACGTTCTGGACGGGTATTGTTTTTTTGATAGGTTACCCGATCTTGAATGGCTCTATGAAGAGGGATGTCAGTTTGGTAATTGTGTGTCTCTGGCGCCCCAAACGAAAAGCGAGTCAATTTGAAACTGGGATTTTCCCCTGGGATAACTTCGACAACGACGAACCCCAATTCATCAAACGTCCGCTGAAACTCAGGATAATCCACATTAGGGGGATAGGCCCCCCAAATATCTATCCACCCCCCGGCTGTCCCTGCATTGACCCAGATAAAATTGGAATCTCTTGATTGTCCACGCGAATAGGCGTGAGTATGTCCAAAAAAATGCCCTCCGGCTTTATCACAGCGGTTGAGATATTTTTCCATTAGTTTAATCACTCCGCCTAAAGCAGGTTGTTCACCGGCTGGCCACAGCTCAGATTTATAAGGATGGTGTGTTTGCAGAAAAATAAAATCAATAGTGGAATTATTACACGCTTGGCGCAAGTCTCGCCTTAGCCAATCTAAGAGCGGTCTGCTTTGAAGCGTGTAAGCGTCATTACTATCTAACCCAATGACATGAATATTGGAATAATTAAAAGAATAAAAACGTTGCAAAAAGGCGACTGGGCCGTTCGGAGGTAGCCTCATATAATCAAAATAATAGGGATTTTTTTTATCAGGCTTTTCTCCATTTGAGACATAGTACTCATGGTTCCCGATAGTTGGATAATAAGGAATGTGCTGTGCTAACCCCTCTGCTGGATCAAAGTAGAGCGTTTTATACTGTTTATAGTCGTAGCCTTCCGATACGATATCCCCTGAAACTAAAACAAAAGCTAATGAATGGAGGAGGTTTTTTTCTGCAATAGCTGGCCGTTCTGCCGTTCCCTCAAAGTACTCTTTGATCTTGTCGACCATTTTTTTATGGATCTCAGGCCTCGATTGCGTATCGGTGTACACAACGAAGGCAAAGGACTCACCAGAACGGGGAAGAGGAGGGGTTTTAAAGGAATAAACTGCACTAGATGAGTCACTCACCTCCACTTGGTAATAATAGATTGAGTCGGGTTCTAATCCGCTTAAACTGGCGTGATGAATGTGTTTTTGTGAAGCCTGGTCAACTGAAATAGGGGTAGACACGGTTTGGTAGAGTAAATTTTCAGGCGAGAGTCCCCACTTAACACTCCCAGGTTGTGGCGGCTTAATAGAGCGAGGAACTTCAACTTCCCACATGACTTGGATACTGGTGGGGGTTGCGGTTTGTAGATAAGGTCCGACTGTAAAGGTGGAAGCCGCTTCTGGAGCGACTGTGATAAAAAAAACAGTGAACTGGCAAACAATGAGCGTGAATAATCGCAAATCTCCTCCTTGAGAAATGTCAATTTTTTCCGTTTCCGCCTTGCTCATCTTTAACTGTATCACCAAAAAAATTAAGCTTGAAGCATGTTGCTTTCAAATCAATAATACGGACACCCCATGCGCGAACAAGTACTGCTTCAGCCCACTTACATTTTGCATAGAATTCCCTATCGCAATACCAGTGTATTGTTAGAGTGTTTGACACGGGATTATGGTCGAGTGATGGTAGTTGCAAGGGGGGCAAGGGCCCCGCGATTCCGCTCCAAAGGGCTCCTACAACCCTTCTATCCTCTCACCCTATCATGGGGTGGGCGACATTCCGAATGGGTATATTTGAATAAAGTAGAAGGAACTCAAGCACCTTTTTTATTCACCGGTTTGGTGTTGTCGAGTGCACTTTATTTGAATGAGTTATTGGTGCGACTACTCAAACATCGTGATCCACATCCCGATGTGTTTTCGTATTATCAAGATACTTTAAACGCGCTTTCGGAAGCACCCAAAATAGAACCGCCACTCAGGATTTTTGAAAAAAATCTTTTAAAGGCCATTGGCTATGGCTTAAACTTATCAACAGATCATGTTTCTGGAGAAGCGCTTCGGGCAAATAGCCTTTATCGGTTTTTCCCTGAACGAGGGTTCTGTGAGATTTCTGATTTTCACAAGGTTCAAGTTTCAGAATGGGAGTGTTTTAAAGGCGCCAGCTTGTTAGCATTGGCCAGTGAGCGCCTTGAAGAGCCCATAGCGCTATCAGATGCTAAGCGGCTGATGCGGCGGGTCCTTCGAAACTATTTGGGAGGCAGGGATGTGCAAAGCCGTTTTCTGGTACAAAAAAAATAAAGTACCTGCTCACATCCTTGCAAAATAAATTTTAAAAGTCTGTAATCCATCAGTGAGGAATTACAGATTTCTAAAATTTATTTTACTTCGGGGAGCGAGCAGGTACAAAATAAAAATATTCTATAGAGGTTCAATCCCATGTTCAAAACACCAGCCCATATTTTATTAGGCGTGAATATTGACCATGTTGCAAC
>JACQPQ010000073.1 GCA_016207405.1 Gammaproteobacteria bacterium
CCCTTATCCCCTTAAAATTTGCAAACTAAGAAAAAATCGGTATAATTCTCCAATTGAGAATAATTCTTATTTGTAATTTTATGCCCGCACTTCAAAATACACTCGACAAACTACAGAAAGGCCAAAAAGGTTTTATTCAAGGATTTTTAAACAATCCGTCTCTGGACACGCCACTCGAACAACGTTTTTTAGAATTTGGATTTATCGAAGGCGCCTGCTGTGAAGTACTGCATGAAGGTTTTCCTCATCGAGATCCAATAGCCGTAAAAATTGGGGCAACGATAACGGTCGCCTTAAGACGAAGTGAAGCCGCTGCTATTTTAGTTAAACTTCTCCCCTGATGCGTACATTCGCTTTAATTGGTAAACCGAATTGCGGGAAAACGGCCCTTTTCAATCAGCTGACCGGGGGTCGGCAAAAAGTGGCGAATTATCCCGGTGTTACGGTTGAGAAAAAAGAGGGGAAATGCATTTTGCCCTCAGGTGAAGAATGTACCATTCTAGATTTACCGGGTATTTATGGATTCAATGCACACAGTGTGGATGCAAAAATTACGCGAGCCGTTATTTTTGGGGAAATTCCAAACCTTCCAAAGCCTGACATCCTGATCTGTGTGGCAGATGCCACTTCCTTAAGAATTTGCTTGCGTTTGGTTTTAGAAATAAAACGTTCTGGGTTGCCTTGTCTTTTAGCACTTAATCTTTACGATCTTGCTCAAAAGCAAGGATGTACTTACAACCTAGAACTCTTTGAGAGTATTTTAGGCATTCCCGTTATACCCGTGACTGCCATTAAAAAAGAAGGCGTGACTGCTTTGGTCAAACGTCTTGCCAACTGGCACCCCCAATCTCCCTCTCAGGTTTCCATTCCTGCGCTTTCGGTGAGCACGTTACGGTCCCTGCAAGATCAGACAGATGATATTTTAAAGCGTGTGGTTATCCAACAAGGCAAAACTTCTACCTGGACAGAACAATGTGACAAAATTTTGCTCCACTCCGGACTAGGATTTGCTATTTTACTGGGGCTTTTATTTTTAGTTTTTCAAGCCGTCTTCACGCTCGCTCAGGTTCCCATGGAACTTATCGATGGTGCAATAGTCGCCATGAGTCACTTTTTAAATCACTTTTTGCCAGAAGGTCCACTCAAAAGTTTATTATGCGATGGCGTCTTGGCTGGCGTGGGAAGCGTGATCATTTTCTTGCCCCAAATTTTAATTTTATTTTTCTTTATCTTACTGTTGGAAGATAGCGGGTATATGGCGCGAACCGCGTTTTTACTCGACCGCATGATGGGAGGAGTTGGCTTACACGGTAAAGCATTTATTCCTCTCTTGGGAAGTTTTGCGTGCGCCATTCCTGGCATTATGGCAACGCGTACCATTTCAAATCCCTATGACCGTCTTATCACGATAATGATAGCTCCTCTCATGACCTGCTCTGCGCGCTTACCGGTCTACACTTTAATCATTTCTGCATTCATCCCAAACCAGAAGCTCGCGGGCGGCATAGCGCTTCAAGGACTGGTGATGTTTGCTTTATATGTCACCGGTATTCTGAGCGCACTCTTTGTTGCATGGGTGCTTAAGTTCTTTTTTAAGCGGCAAAGAGAAGGAGGGTTTATGATGGAATTACCCGCCTTGAGATCTCCTACCCTAAAGAATTTAGCCTGGGGCCTGTATGAGCGCGCAAAGATTTTCTTAACTCGAGCAGGAACCATTATTCTCATGTTAATGATTGTCATTTGGTTCTTATCGACCTATCCCTCACCACCGCCGGGTGCTGTTGAACCTGCTATTTACTATAGCTTTACGGGTCAATTCGGCAGAATGCTTGCATTTGTTTTTGCGCCCATCGGCTTTAACTGGCAAATGACCGTTGCTTTAGTCCCGGGCATGGCGGCTAGGGAAGTTGCAGTGTCCACTCTCTCGATGGTTTACTCTCTGAGCGATGTAAGTGGAAGCACGATGGATTCTTTAAAAGATGTTTTATCCCGGCAGTGGACTTTAGCCAGCGCGGTCGCTTTTTTAGTATGGTACGTTTTTGCCCCTCAATGTATATCCACGCTTGCTGTCGTAAAACGTGAAACAAACTCCTGGCGTTGGCCAACTGTCCTATTCCTTTATCTCATGGGGATGGCTTATGGGGCGGCTTGGGTAAGCTATCAACTATTAAAATAACCCCTATGCAAGAAATTATTGTTTATTTACTGGTTATTTACGCAGTTGTCTATTTGATTTACAGAACTCTAGGAAGAAAGCTAACAAATCAACAACACCTTCCTTCTGCCAACTGTGCAAACTGCAATAACTGTCCACATTTCAAATGTAAACCATAACAGGAATAGCTGTAACTTGGGTTAGGTGAATGGCCATCCTCCGCAATAGATCAAAATTCTTATAGTAGTTTGACCGGCTTATTCTGAATTTTATTTGCTTTGGTTGAAAATTTTTTATCTAGCGTGATCAATGAATTTGCGGGAGCACTCGATGCAAGATGTAATGCGTCAGCAAAATCCAATCCTTGTTCATACCATTTTAATGCCATTTTAATCTCAGTTTGGGATTCAATTTCTACATTCGGTAGGCCCAGTAGCCTCAAAAAGGATTGGTGGATCTTCTTTTTTTGAGTTTTGTAGGCAGCGCGCAAAACCCATTCAGTTTCAAGTAGAACTGTTTTTGTAATAAAAATCGAGTGTTTCCCAAATAAGATTTTTGCCTTTTCCGCCTGTTTTATATCATCCGCTGTGATTAGACGTACAATGACATTAGTATCAACTGCTATCATTTTTTCTTACGAGCCTCCATGAGCACGGCGTTTTCCATAGCCTTTATGCTTTTTTTAGGACCTTTGTAATGAATACAGCCAAACACATCTTCAAGAGAGGTCTTTTCAAAAGGCTTGATTGGTTTAAAAAGAATGCCATCATTGCATTCAATGATGGCAAAATATTCTCCAGGAACCCATTGTTTTGTTTTACAAATGATTTTAGGGATGACAATCTGCCCTTTACTGGATAAGTGAGATGTGAACATGGGGTATGAAAGTAAGATATATGTAAAATTTTAGCACCACTTCATTATTTTACCAAATTAAGTCTTATCCAATGCAAGATGAGCCTGAAAGTGTGATGGATCTGTGATGGAGTCACTTAAGGGTGTGGGATCGTAGGGGTCGCAGGTGTGGGATCAGATTTTGTATCTATTCGTGCGCCAAGATAAGTCTAACTGATCTTGCAGGGGGATAGAGCAGTTACCTTTTTGTTTCTCTCCACAAAAGAAAGGCCAAAAGAACGAGGATAAGGCCTACTGGAAGGCTTATCCAAACGGCAATTTCAGTATTTCCTATGGTAATCGGCCACTCGCTAAAATAACGGATGAGATGAAGTAGACCGACCAACATCAAAATAATTGCTGAAAGAGTACTGATAGGTTTCATGGCGAATTCTCCTCAACTTTAAAGATACTAGAAGTATAGTTCATGATTTTTTTTTGAGTTTCTTCCGTAAACGCTGAAGTGTGTGAAGTTGCGCAGCGGCTTGGGCTAACTGGCTTTCGACTAAGGAATAATCAAACTCCGCCCCCCGTTCAGCCATCATTTTTTTCGCCTCACCCTTAGCCTCTAATGCTTTTGCTTCGTCTAAGTCATGGGCGCGTATCGCGGTATCTGCAAGCACAATAACCATATGCGGTTGAACTTCTAAAATACCGCCTGAAATGTAACAGTACTCTTCCTCTCCGCTGATTTGAAGGCGGACTGCTCCTGGAACAAGAAGGGATAGCAAGGGCGCATGGCCCGGCAGAATACTCATCGCACCGAGTACTCCCACAAGAGATACCATCTCACAAGAGCCCGAAAAAATGGATTCTTCACTGCTCACGATTTCAACTTGAATGGTTTTAGACATTAGAGGACTTTGGCTTTTTCTACCGCCTCGTCGATAGTCCCAACCATGTAAAACGCTTGTTCAGGCAGAGCGTCATATTCGCCCGATACAATACCCTTAAAACCCCGGATGGTTTCACTCAAGGGAACATATTTACCTGCCGAACCCGTAAAGACTTCCGCAACAAAGAAAGGTTGGGATAAAAATCTCTGAATTTTCCGAGCTCGGCTTACCGTTAGTTTGTCTTCTTCCGATAATTCGTCCATTCCCAAAATAGCAATAATGTCTTTTAGCTCCTTATAACGCTGCAAAGTACTCTGAACCGACCGCGTGACATCGTAATGTTCTTGGCCAATGATGAGAGGATCGAGTTGCCGACTCGTCGAATCTAATGGATCCACCGCCGGGTAAATTCCCAACTCAGCAATCCCACGAGAAAGCACAACCGTCGCATCCAAGTGGGCAAAGGTGGTCGCCGGTGAAGGATCGGTCAAGTCGTCTGCAGGCACGTAAATGGCTTGAACTGAAGTAATAGAACCCGTCTTTGTGGAAGTAATGCGCTCTTGAAGCGTGCCCATTTCTTCTGCCAAAGTCGGCTGATATCCAACCGCCGAAGGCATACGCCCTAAGAGCGCGGAGATCTCAACCCCTGCCAAGGTATAACGATAAATATTATCAATAAATAAGAGAACGGCTTTCCCTTCGTCTCTAAATTTTTCGGCAATGGTGAGCCCTGTAAGCGCAACCCGCAAGCGGTTTCCCGGTGGCTCATTCATCTGGCCATACACGAGTGAAATTTTGTCGAGAACATTAGATTCTTTCATCTCATGGTAAAAATCGTTCCCTTCTCGCGTGCGTTCCCCCACGCCTGCAAAAACGGAATAGCCATGATGTTCAATGGCAATATTTCGAATGAGTTCCATCATGTTGACAGTTTTGCCTACCCCCGCACCTCCAAATAAACCAATTTTCCCCCCCTTGGCAAATGGGCACATGAGATCAATCACTTTAATTCCTGTTTCCAGTAATTCCTGGGTGGACGCTTGCTCTCGAAAAGTAGGCGCGCTTTGGTGAATGGCTCGAACTTCTTTCGAGGGGATTTCCCCTTTTCCGTCAACGGGTTGGCCTAAGACATCCATAATCCGCCCTAAGGTTTCCTTTCCAACAGGAACTTCGATGGGCTTTCCCATATCTTGGACTTTCATTTCACGTTTTAAACCATCCGTCGAGCCCATAGCGATAGTCCGTACGATGCCATCCCCCAGTTGTTGTTGTACTTCTAAAACAAGGTTAGCTTTTTCTACTTTTAATGCATCGTACACTTTAGGCATGGTTTCTCTTGGAAATTCCACGTCTACAACGGCTCCAATAATTTGTGTGATGTGACCGATTATCATATGACCTCGTTTATATTTACCAAAACCTATTATATGGCTACCGCCCCTCCCACAATTTCAGAAAGCTCCCGTGTAATGCTGGCTTGCCTCGCTTTGTTGTAGAGGAGCAGGCATTCATCAATAAGCCCTTCTGCATTATCCGAAGCGGATTTCATCGCAACCATCCGAGCAGCTTGTTCAGAAGCTATGTTTTCTACCACTGCTCGATATACTTGAGATTCTATAAACCGAACAAAGAGCGCGTCGAGTATTTCAGCAGCGGCTGGCTCGTAAATATAATCCCAATGGTGACTCAATTTTTTGTCTTCTAGAGAAGGAATAGGAAGCAATTGCTCTACGCGAGGGTGTTGACTCATGGTATTTACAAATGTATTAGAAGCGATGTAAACCCTCTGAAGTTCATCTGCCTCATAGGCATCCAACATCACTCTCACGGCACCTAAAAGATCGGCAACAGCAGGACGGTCGCCTAAACGTGCTAGGCTAGACACAACACTTAAGTTTCCTTTAACACCTTTAAAAAAACCTTTTCGACCCAAAAATGTATTCGCCTTCTTGCCGAGCAAGCAGAGTTTAACGTGGGTTCCCTGCTGCAACCACTCTCTTATCATACCCAGTACTTTTTTAAACACATTAACGTTTAAACTTCCACAAAGCCCTTTATCGCTCGAAACAATCATGATCCCAATTTGCTTCACCTCTCCCTTCTTTTCTAAATAAGGATGGCGATATTCAGAATGACTTTTCGCAATATGCATAGCAACTTCCAAGATATATCTGGCATATGGCTTTGCCTTTCGCATGCTCTCATGTGTTTTTCGCATTTTGCTGGCCGCAACCATTTCCATAGCACGTGTAATTTTTTGAGTGCTTTGGATACTGCGTATTTTTGTGCGAATTTCTTTAGTATTCGCCATGGTTTAGTACACACCCTTTTGCATGAATTCTTCCATGGCTTGTGCAAGCGCTTTTTCAAGCTCGGCATCGTAATCCCCAGTTTTATTGATGCGATTGATTAAGTCCTCCCTCTCCACTTTCATAAAATCATGGAGCGCCTTTTCAAAAGCAGATATTTTTTTAAGCTCTACTTTATCTAAGTAACCTTTATCTGCCGCAAAAAGACTTATCGCCATCTCCCCAACGGTTAAAGGCTGATACTGCTTTTGTTTGAGAATTTCAGTAATGCGCTGGCCCCTCTCCAATTGTTTGCGTGTGGCTTCATCTAAATCAGAAGCAAACTGGGCAAAAGCAGCGAGCTCCCGATACTGTGCGAGTGCCAAACGGATCCCTCCTCCCAATTTTTTGATAATTTTCGTTTGAGCCGCACCCCCTACTCGCGATACGGATATGCCAGGGTTAATCGCTGGACGAATACCCGCATTAAAAAAATCTGTTTCTAAGTAGATTTGCCCATCGGTGATAGAAATGACATTGGTTGGAATAAATGCAGAAACATCGCCTGCTTGTGTTTCAATGATAGGCAAAGCTGTTAATGAGCCTGTTCGTTTTTTGACTTTTCCACCGGAGATTTCTTCGACATAAGCAGCATTGATTCGTGCAGCTCGCTCCAATAAGCGAGAATGTAAATAGAACACGTCCCCTGGATAAGCCTCTCGCCCAGGTGGACGACGAAGCAACAAAGAAACCTGACGATAAGCCCAAGCATGTTTGGTAAGGTCATCGTAAATAATGAGGGCGTCTTCCCCTTTGTCTCGAAAGTATTCCCCCATGGCACACCCGGCATAGGGCGCAATGAACTGAAGTGCAGCAGAATCCGACGCCGTTGCACACACGACTATCGTATGCGCCATAGCGTTATGTTCTTCTAATTTTCGAACAACTGCTGCAACAGAAGAAGCCTTTTGACCCACGGCAACATAAATACACTTAATTCCTGTTCCCTTTTGATTAATAATGGTATCAATTGCAAGTGCAGTTTTACCGGTTTGCCGGTCACCGATGATGAGTTCTCGTTGACCTCGGCCAATTGGGATCATGGAATCAATCGCTTTTAATCCCGTCTGAACCGGCTCTGACACCGACTGGCGGGTGATAACGCCCGGTGCAATACGCTCTATCGGCAAATGGGTTACCGCTTGCAATTCTGGCCCATTATCGATGGGGTTCCCTAATGCACCCACGACTCGGCCCATTAAACTTTCTCCGACAGGTACTTCAAAAATACGTCCCGTACAACAGACCGTATGGCCTTCGCTGATATGCTTATAAGCACCCAGAATCACAGCACCCACAGAATCGCGCTCTAAGTTGAGTGCCATGCCGTAGGTTTGGCTATCAAACTGAAGCATTTCGCCTTGCATGACATCCATCAACCCATAAATTCGAACGATACCGTCCGATACACTGACTACAGTGCCTTCCGTTCGCTTTTCCGTTCCTACTTGAAAATTCTCAATACGCTGGGCAATGAGATCACTGATTTCAGATGGATTGAGTTGCATAGTTTATTTCCCAAAAGCTTGTTTTAGTTTCTGAAGCCTCCCCTTAAGGCTTCCATCGATAACCACATCTCCTGCCCGAATAAGCGCTCCTCCCAGTAAGGCGGGATGAACCTCTACCTTCAGAACAATTTTTTGCCCTAGATAGAGAGACAAAGATTCTTGAAATTTGTCTTGCATGATTTGGGGGAGCGATTTTGCCGAGAAGAGTTCTACCACAAGCGTCTTTTCATGTTTTCGACGCAATTCTTCATAGAGAAGATAAATGTCAGGGAGCAAGTACAGTTTTTTGTGGTATGCCAAGACCCACAAAAAATTTTCACTTTCTAGAACTTTATCTTTTTCATCCACACATGAAACAAAAAAAGCCACTTTTTGGGCCCGCGTAAGAGCGGGTGTTCGGATAAGCTGCTTGACTTCATCAGCCTTTGAAATATCAGACAGCTGCTGTAAAAAACGGGACCATTTTTCCAAGGCATGAATTTGAACCGCTCGCAAAAATGCGGCCTTGCCAAAAGGTCTTGCGAGTGTTCTGGATTCTGCCATTATTTTTTTGGAGAAGAGCGTAAATCAGTCAGTAACCCTTCCAGGATGTCTTGGTGCCCTTCTGCGCTCACAGAACGCCCCAAAATTTTTTCAGTCCCAAAAAGAACCAGAGCAACCACACGATTTTTCAATTCATCCTGAGCACGTTTGTATACTTGCCCGGCTTCTGCTTTTACGGAAAGCAGAATTCGCTCTCCTTCGTGTCGAGCCACCATTTTAGCTTCTTCAATTACTTGCCCTGCTTTTTTATTGGCTTGCTCGACAATAGCAATCGCTTCTTGTTTTGCACCTTGGAGAATAACTTCTTTTTCTTGCTTGGCCATTGCAAGTTCCTGTTCGGCCTCCTCCGCGGCAGCAATGCCGTCGGCTATTTTCTTTTGCCTGGCATTAAGCGCCGCAATAACGGGCGGCCAAACAAACCGCATGGTAAACCCTATCAGGATGGCAAACGTAATCATTTGCCCTAAGAGGGTTGCATTGAGATTCATAGCTGATACCTCAGAGGATAATCTTCAGGAGTTTGAAGCGCTTCCACTTCTAAATCTACATCTAATTTTGGCCAATAAAGATGATTATGGTGAGGCATTTTTACATTCAGAATGGAAGCTATTGATGTATTATTGAGCAGCCAATTTTATCACCGCATCCACAAAAGGATTGGCAAAGGTAAAAAAGAGCGCCATACCAACGCCAATCATGGTCACGGCATCCAGTAAGCCTGCCACAATAAACATTTTAACTTGCAACATGGGTGCCATTTCAGGTTGCCTTGCCGCACCTTCTAAGAACTTCCCACCTAAAATAGCAAAACCAATCGCTGTACCCACGGCTCCCATACCAATCAACAAACTGACGGCAATTACTGTTATACCTTGTATATCTGCTACTAAACTTATCGTATCCATAATGCCTCCTCTTTAGTTAAATTTTCGACGTACCCAAATTCCTTACCCCTTATCCCTTTAATGCCCCTGATGCGCCAAACTTAAATACACAATGGTGAGCATCATAAAAATAAACGCTTGTAATGTAATAATTAAAAGGTGAAAAATAGCCCACGCTGCACCCAAAGGCCATTGAACTGCCCAGGGCAGTGTCGCAATGAGTATAAAAATAAGCTCTCCCGCATAGAGATTTCCAAACAAACGCAAAGCCAGAGAAACCGGCTTTGCACATTCTTCCACAATCCGAAGGACTACATTAAACGGCAACAATTTAGGACCAAATGGCACACAAGTAAAGTCTTTTATAAACCCTGATACACCTTTCGCTTTAAAGCTACACGCAATAATCAGGATAAAAACCGTTAAAGACATGGCAAAGGTTAAATTGGGATCGGTTGTGGGAACTACCTTAAGGTGATGAAGGCCCATTATGCTTGCTACGCGTGGCAATAAATCCACCGGCAAGAGATCCATAAAATTCATTAAAAAAATCCAACAGAACACCGTTAGGGCAAGAGGTGCAATAAAATCACGTTTACCATGAAAAGTATCTTTGACTTGGGTGTCTGCAAACTCAACCATAACCTCCACAAAATTTTGCAGTTTACCCGGAACGCCTGCGGTTGCACGGGAAGCCGCAAGACGGAAAAGAATACAAAAGAAAATTCCAAGCGCTATTGAAAAAAATAAAGTATCACAATTGAAAACCCAAAATCCCTCCCCTACGGCGAGATTCTGCAGATGATGTTTGATATAGGCTGTGGAATCGAGGCCTTCCCCTGTAGCCATTTCTCTTCAACTCTATTTAGTTAAAAGACTCACCCATAAAGACATTTGAACGCCGCCAAAACTGACGAGAAGCGGCAGCATTGCAACATCCAACCACACGATACAGACCCAAAATAGCATCGCCGTCAATATCCATTTTATTCCTTCTCCCAAATATAACCGCCAAAGAAATCGCTTGGTTCTTGCTTTAGCACCTAATAAAATGCCTGCGAATACCCAGCTGGGAATAAGGGCAATTCCGCTTCCTAAACTTGCTGACCACGCGGCCCTCTCTCCGGCCTCCTCCCAAACCCCCCAGAAAACAACCATCAAAACAGCCGTTCCTATTTGGATAAACAGAATGGGTTTAAAATCTTTCAAAAGTAATGCTCTCTTGAAGTCGCGCGAAGCTTAACATGTAAAAGAGAAAGACATCAAGAACCCTAAATGTGTTGATTTTACTCAGTCGGATTTAAACGCTTGCGCTTGAATTTGACCTACAAATCTTGGAAACTTGTTGGCAACTATTCAGCACATTTAAAAATGAGGCGCGATACAAATTCTCCATTACCCCTTTTTGATACGCTAGAAAATATAGGGGGGGCAGATCCCCAACCGCTTGAGTGGATGGGTAATAACCTCCAAGACTATAAAAAATCCGTCGCCTTTTTAAACTCCTACAACGGCAGCCCAGCAACCTTTAATGCCTATCGGAGAGAAGTCGAACGCTTGCTGCACTGGTCTTGGCGAATAGCCAAAAAATCGGTGAAAGAATTGCGGCGCACCGACATTGAATCCTATCTCACTTTCTGCCAGGGGCCGCCAACAGAATGGATCGGCACTCAAAAAGTACCCCGCTTTATAGACAAGGATGGGGAACGTTTGCCCAATCCCGCATGGCACCCATTCGTAGCTACACTTTCAAAATCCGCACATCGCAAGGGTAAAAAGCCCAACGTCAAAAACTATGCATTATCCTCTACTGCAGTACAGGATATTTTCTCCATCTTAAGTAGTTTTTATAATTTTCTCATTCAAGAAAATTATACGGAAGTTAATCCCATTCTTCATGTTCGCCAAAAAAGCAAATTTATCCGCCGTCAACAGGGCTCTGCAAAAATTCGTCGCCTGTCTGAGTTGCAATGGCAATATGTGATTGAAACAGCAAACAGCATGGCAAATCTCACGCCACATTTGCATGAACGCACTTTATTTATGATGTCCGCGCTCTATTCACTGTACCTTAGAATTTCTGAGCTTGCAGCCAATCCACGTTGGATCCCCACCATGAACCACTTCCAACGGGATTCCGATGGGGCTTGGTGGTTTACGACGGTGGGTAAGGGTAACAAAGAACGACAAATTGCGGTCAGTGATGCGATGCAGAATGCCTTAAAACGCTGGCGTAAATATTTAAATTTATCGCCTCTGCCTTCCCCTTCCGATCATTTGCCATTATTTCCCAAACAGAAAGGTAAGGGGCCCATTACCAATACCACTTACATCCGAAAGATTGTTCAACAGTGTTTTGATAATGCTATCGAAAAACTGAAACAAGATGGTTTTGTTGAAGAAGCAGAGTCTTTAGTCGAAGCTACCGTACACTGGCTTCGGCACACGGGCATTTCGGATGATGTTAAACATAGGCCACGCGAACATGTGCGCGACGATGCAGGCCACAGTTCCAGCGCCATTACGGATAAATATATTGATATTGAACTGAGGGAAAGGCACGCAAGCGCCAAGAATAAACCCATTGTTTAATTAGACGAATTTGAATAAGTCACGAACATAATGGTATGCTGCTTTTATCATTTTGAAGGTTAACATCCCTACAAGGATGTCAGTCGTATCAAGGAATGATTGATAATTAGTTGTTTTCAAAATCCACACTTCCATTGGAAGGAAGTGTCCGTCCCATCTTTACTAGAAAAAGGAGGAGTGGCTTATGGAAGAGCATACTCAGCCTTCTCCACAATCCTTTATTGCGGTGAGCACTCTCGAGGCGGGTCCTGGGCTTCAAGAGCTGGATGCGGTTGTGCTTGGCATTCAGCAAGAAGACGCTCTAACACCCACTTTCGAGAAGTTGATCTCCAATCAAAACACAAAAGGCGAGCTGAAAACCCACATTGCCCGTGATCTGGGAGAAAAACCCGGTGCAACCCTTTGGCTTCGTGGATTACCAGGCTTGCCGAGTAACATAGGTGTTTTGGCCGTACGCTGCGCTAAAGATCTTGACGATAGGGGCTACCAAGAAGTCGTGCTGGCCGCCGCTACCATTTTACAAGAGAAAAATAGCGCCAGCAAAAAACCACCTCTTCAGACGGTTTTGATGTGTTTGCCTGAATTGACGGTAGTTCAAACTCTCCCTCATGGAGAGTTCGTTCAAACCAGAACGACCGCTTGGAAGGTGCGTCAAGCCATTAGCATTCTCTCAGAAGCTCTTCATCCCTTTTCTTTGAAAAGCAAGAAGAGCGTAGCTGCCTTGCCTAAGCAGATCTGGCTGGGTGTATCCGAGGCGGTTAATCAAGCCGTCATTCCGGAAGCCTGTCATGTGGCATACGGCAAACAGTTGGCAGCAATGTTAACCAATTTGCCTGCGAATCAATGCGGGCCGGAGGTACTGGCGCTTTATGCTCGCCGGCTTGAAAGGCTTCATTCCGCACTTGTGGTCGACGTTTTCTCGCTTGACGACATCCTGTATGCGGGAATGAATGGTATTATTTCTGTCGGCCAAGGCAGTGGCGAAGAGCCGCTCTTTATCGAGGCAAAATATACCGGAAACCCAAATGATAAACGAAAAATCGTTGTGGTCGGTAAAGGGGTGTGTTTCGATTCCGGCGGTCTTAATTTAAAATCAGAGCCCCTGGGCATGCACTACGATAAGGCAGGTGCGGCAGCAGCTTTAGGTTGGTTACAAGCGGTTGCTTCGGAAAAACTGCCTATAAATGCCGTGGTTCTTATTCCGGCGGTCATGAATATGACGGGGGATAATGCATATAAACCCGGAGACGTTTTTCAAAACGTCCTGGGGCAGTCCATCGAAGTAACTAACACCGATGCGGAAGGGCGTCTTATCCTTATGGAGGCCATCGGTTATGCCATTTCTCATATCCCCAACATTGCCGTGCTGGTAGATATCGCGACCTTGACGGGAGTTATGCGAGCCGCCTTTCACAAACGAACGGCACTGTTTAGCAACCATGCGAAGCTTCAACAGCTTATGTTTGAAGCCGGAGAAGAGACGGGAGACTTGAGCTGGCCTATGCCACTTGACCTTCGCTATGAACCGCTTCTCTCTGAGGAGACGCCTGCCGATTTTAAAAACTATACGGCGGGCCCTGGCGGTGGCATTCTGGCGGCTCTTTTCCTGTACCAAGCCGTCAAAAAAGGCGCCTTCCCTTGGATCCATATGGACATTGCAGGAAGTGCCTATGACCAGAAAACAAGACTCGCGACCGGCTTTCCGGTGCCGTCGCTGTTTCAGTTCACTAAAAAACTGTTGGAAGAGAAAATTTTGTAACAGCTGGGATTGCTTAGGAGGCCTCCTAAGGCCTCAAAAGCAACGCCGGCTGAAAGGATAATCATCATGCAACGCTGGAACGGTTGGGGAGATGTGTCCGTCTCTTTAGAAGTACCGCCCAATATTTCAAGTTTTTTGGTCGGGAAAATGGGAGCTGGACGCGTTCCCCAAAAAGTGTCTTTGGAGTCTGTGGTCGAGAAAATCCCTCAGACTCGTTTGCATAAAGTGCCTTCTTTCCTGATCACGGAACCCCCTGCGCGCTTGAAGCATGCACATGGGCAAAGTTTTCCAGATTTGTTGGCACTTAATACAGGAAAGCTACACGCTTTCCCAGATGCAATAGCTTATCCAACGACCTCTGAAGAGGTTCGTCAGTTGTTGGCATGGGCTACCTCTACCCAAGTAACCCTTATCCCATATGGAGGAGGAACGAGTGTGGTGGGGCATATCAATCCACAACCCGATTCTTCTCGGCCGATTGTAACGGTAGATATGGGAAGCTTGCGGGCTCTTGAAGAATTGCAACCTGAAAATGGCCTTGCGTATTTTGGTTCTGGTGTTCGGGGACCTGATTTAGAGTCCCAGCTCGCCAAACACGGATACACCTTAGGGCATTTTCCACAGTCGTTTGAATATTCCACCTTAGGCGGGTGGATAGCAAGCCGCTCTTCTGGCCAGCAGTCCTATGGCTACGGACGTATCGAACAACTGTTCCGTGGTGGCGAGTTTGAAACACCCCAAGGATCTCTCACAATTCCACCTTTCCCCGCTTCAGCAACAGGGCTTGACCTTCGTGAAGTTGTGCTGGGTTCGGAAGGGAGAATGGGGATCTTAACGAAAGCGATCGTTGCCATAAAACCCGTTCCCGAAAAAGAAGTGTTTTATGCCACGTGTTTTCCAGACTGGGAACACGGCTTCAAAGCACTTCGAAAGCTTGCCGATCTGAAGATGGCGCTTTCCATGCTGCGCTTAGCAAACGCTGAAGAAACGCGAACATTCTTTGAATGGGCTCGCGCACGAAAGCCCCTCGCTACGAAAGTTTTAAACGGATATTGCAGCTTACGGGGTTTGGGTGAGGATAAAACTTTGCTTCTGTTTGCACTAACAGGCAAACGAAGTATGGTTCGATCGACTTTCGGAGAAGTCTCTCACCTCGCCCAACAGGAAGGCGGCATTATGTTAGGTTCGCCCATTGGGCACGCCTGGCAAAAGGATCGATTCCGGCAGCCATACTTACGAAATACTTTGTGGGATGCGGGGTTTGGTGTCGATACCCTGGAAACCGCCACAAACTGGGACACGATCACCCCAATGATGCGGGCTATCGAAGAGGCGCTTTCCAAAACGGCTCATGGATGGGGAGACCGCATTCATGTGTTCACACATCTCTCGCATGTATATGCGACAGGGTGTTCTTTGTATACCTCTTACCTCTTTCGTTTAGCGCCTCAAGCTGAAGATACTTTGGTGCGTTGGCAGGCTATGAAAGAGGCTGCGAGTAAAGCTATCCTTGCCCTGGGTGGTACCATCTCTCACCAACATGGCGTCGGACTTGACCATCGCCCCTATCTTATAAAAGAGAAAGGCTCTTTGGGCGTGGGTGCGATGCAAGCACTCATCCAACACTTTGACCCTTATGGGATTATGAATCCCGGAAAGTTAGTTCCATGGAAAACAATGAGTCTTTAAGCCGAGAAGAAATTTGGCAGGCGCTCGATACCCCCTTTGATCTTGTCGTCATCGGAGGGGGGATCACAGGCGCTGGCGTCTTCTGTGCGGCTTGTTCGCGGGGATATAAAACGCTTCTCCTCGAACAAGCTGACTTTGCATGGGGAACATCTAGCCGTTCCTCTAAATTAGTCCATGGAGGGCTTCGCTACTTAAGGCAGGGGAAACTCTGCCTCACTTACGAATCTCTTCATGAACGAGAATGGTTGGTGCAGGAAAGTAGAGGCCTCGTGACCGAACTGCCTTTACTGCTACCGACCTATTCCACTCATTCGAAAGCGCCCTCACGCAGTGCTATCCACCTTGGCCTTGCCTTGTATGATCTTTTGGCCAAAGGGTGGCGACATCGAGATCTCTCTGCCCACGCTTTACTCCAACGTCTACCTGAGTTGGAATCCGGTGGGCTCCGCGGTGGATTTTGGTTTCACGACGCCCAAGTAGATGATGCTCGCCTAACGGTGAATATCATCCAAAGAGGAAACGACTGGGGTGGTCTCGCACAAAACTATGCGCAAGTTAAATGGGTGAGGCAATTGCCACACAAAAAATGGCACGTGTGTGTGCGAGATCGAGTCGGAGATCAAACGGTCGTGATTGAATCTAAGGTGGTCGTCAATGCCACGGGTGTTTGGGCGGACAAAGTGCCTGTCGTGTGGAAAGAAAAACCTTTGGCACCGCTGCCACTTCGTCCATTGCGGGGAAGTCATCTGGTATTCCCTCATGATCGTTTGCCCGTCAAGGAAGGAGTGATGCTGTTTCATCCACAAGACGGACGACCCGTTTTCATTCTCCCTTGGGAAGGTGCAACCCTCATTGGAACAACCGACCTAGATCACACGCAAGACTTGTCGGAAGAACCCCATATCACTTCTCCGGAAGTGAACTACTTGTTCGTACTATTGGATAAGTTCTTTCCCCGCTTGAGCTTAAGCCCGAAAGATGTTTTATCCGTTTATTCGGGCGTGCGTCCCGTGATTTCAAACGGACAAAAGGATCCTTCTGCTGAAAGTAGAGCCGAGAAGATTATCCACAAAAATGGGTACATCGCTGTGAGTGGCGGTAAACTGACAACTTTCCGTGCGATGGCCAATAAAGTCATGCGGCGGGTGGAGAGCGTCCTCCCTCTCTCCCATCCTAAGACCATGGTTAACCCGTGGTTTGAAGATAAGGGAACTCTGCCAGCAGTTTCTGATCCTCATTCGGCAGCGGGCCGTTTTTTTTCACGCTATAGGCCAGAAGCGGCTGACTATCTGAAGTTCTTCGCTGGCCACTGCTCGCCCATTTTAGAAACTCCTTTTCTGTGGGTTGAGCTTCTATGGGCAGCAGAAGAGGAGGCAGTGGTCCACCTCGATGATCTTCTGCTCCGTCGCACGCGCGTCGGACTCCTAACTCCACAAGGCGGCCAAGGCTTGCTGCCTCAAATCCGCAAGCTCTGCCAGCCTGTTTTAGGATGGGATGACGCAAGATGGGAAGAAGAGCAGAAACGCTATGTCGAGATTTGGAAGCGGAGTTATGCGATTGCTCTGTAAGGCGCTGTCACACCAGCCCCGTACCCATAGTGCGCGGCTGGTTGTGTCAGGCAACTTCAAGTAATTGGCGCAAAATCATAACGTTCTCTTTATCAATAATAAGCGGTTGTGCCTTAGGCACTTTTGCCAAAAAATGCGTGAGTGAAGCGGAATGCCTCTTTTTCCCCGATTTCACCTCAATTGCAAAAATCCGGCCTCTTTCATTTTTGTAGACAAAATCCACTTCAAAAGATCCTTCCCTCCAATAAAAAACTTTGCCGGGAAGCTGAATTAATTGACACCCGACATAGGACTCGAATCTTCTTCCCATGTCTACTTCTGGTGCTAATGCTTCAATTAAAGCTGGACACATGGGAATAATTTTTGGAGAACTGGATTTCATCAAAATTTTTTTGGAGCTATATTTTTCTAAAGTGTGGAATAAGAATGCTCCTTCCAACAAGGAGAGGTAATGTTTAATAATCTCTACATTTCCTGATTCCTGTAATTGACCAAGCAGTTTGGTATAGCTTACCTCCTGAGCAGGATAAGCGGCTAAAAGTTCAACGAGTTGGCGAAAAAGAGCCGGTTTTTTCACGGTATTTATGCTAAGAATATCTTTGGAAAGTACATTCTCCACGATTGAGCTACGTACATAGCTACGCCATCGTTCTGGATCAGAAAGAAATGGATAACTGCCGGGATAGCCTCCAACTCTTAAGAATGCTTCCCAAGTCATATCTTTTTTCAATTTTAGAGAGGTTGAATAATCCCAATGAGGGACGCTAATCATCTCAAATCTACCCGCTAGAGATTCTCTTATACCGTGAAAGAGGTTTAAGGATGAAGAACCCAGAAACACACATTTTTGTTTTTTCTTCTGTTTTTTTGTTTCATCCCACAGGTATTTAATTGTTTCTGCCCAACCTTCCACCTTATGAATTTCATCTAACACCAAAAGAGTATCTTCCCCCAGTGAGTTGGCATACCACCATTCTTTTTTTAGCCACTCCCGATTATGAATGGGTTCATCTTCAACGAGGACATAATGGACGGAAGAGGGGTAATTTTTAAGTGCAGCCTCTATCCCAGTTGTTTTACCAACCTGTCGGGGTCCGAGAATAAATTGCATCAATGGACGTTCTTCCTGAAGCCTTTGCTTGATAATATCCATGAATGGGAGTTTTATAATAGATTTTGATGGATTCATAAAAAATCGTCGTGCAATGAAATGTCTGATTTAACTATAGCCTATTAAATTTCATAACACAACCTATTAAATTCCATAGGCACTGTTATCGAAAGGAAACACACTCGGGTTTTTAAAATGGCCATGCCTATTACCCAAGAAACCATTTTAACCATTGACTGTGGAACTCAAAGCATCCGAGCACTTCTGTTTAACCGCCAAGGAGAGCTGCTTGCAAAAAGCCAACTCCCCCTTGGCCCTTATTCTGAACCGCAAAAAGGCTGGGTAGAACAACCCGCAGAATACTTTTGGCAAAAACTCTGTGAAGTCTGTCAAACTTTGTGGGCTTCTAGTCCTCTTCCTAAGAACACCCTACAAGCCGTTGCCCTTACCACTCAAAGAGCAACCCTTATTCACCTGGATAAGGATGACAATCCTTTAAGACCTTCCATTCTTTGGTTAGACCGAAGGCGCTCCGAGAAGGTTCCATCCCTCCCCTTCTTTTGGAGATCTTTATTCAAACTGGTAGGCGCTCATCAAAAAATCCACTCTTTACAACAAGAAGCAGAAGTTAATTGGGTTTGGGCCCATCAACCAGACGTTTTGGAAAAGACAGACAAATGTTGTTTGCTGTCTTCGTATCTTATTTATCAGATGACGGGCGATTATACCGATTCATCCGCCAGTCAAGTTGGATTTTTGCCATTTGATTATCAAAAACAAGCCTGGGCAAACCTAAAGGATTGGCGATGGAAAGCGCTTGCTGTAGAACCCCATATGCTACCTGTGTTAAAACCTCCCGGCTCACTCTTAGGGACCCTCACTGAATGTGCGTCTCAAGCAACCGGTATTCCAAGAGGCCTCCCTGTAATCGCCGCAGGCTCTGATAAGGCTTGCGAGGTTATCGGTTCGGGGTGCATGACTTCTCATCAAGGCGCTATCAGTTTTGGAACAACCGTAACCTTGAATATACCCAGCGAGCGTTATCGCGAACCATTTCGATTTGCACCCGCCTATCCTGCCATCCTACCGGAACATTACACGTTGGAATATCAAATCTATCGTGGCTTTTGGTTGGTTCATTGGTTTTGTGAGCAGTTTTCTGTTTACGGAAAAGAGGGCGAAGCGCCAGAAGCCATACTGGAAAAAGAAATCGCAAACATTCCTCCCGGAAATGAAGGGTTACTGTTGCAACCTTACTGGACACCGGGATTATGGTTTCCGCCTCAGGAAGCGCGAGGCACTCTAATTGGATTTTCGGATGTGCACAAGAGAGGCCATATCTATAAAGCGATTTTAGAAGGATTAGTCTATGCCTTACGGGAAGGCAAAGAATTCCTTGAAAAAAGAACCGGTGTCCCTCTTAAAGAAGTTCGTGTATCGGGCGGTGGATCACAGAGTACAATATTGAATCAAATCACAGCAGATATTTTAGGGTTACCGGTTATCATTCCGGAAACCTTTGAAACCGCAGGGCTTGGAGCCGCTATCGCTTCCGCTATTGGAATAGAATGGTATTCTACTTTCCAAGAAGCCGGGGAGAGCATGGTCAGAATAAAGGAAGCCAAAACACCTCACCTTAAAGCGCGTGCAACTTATGAAAATGCTTACCGACAGATATATAAAAAACTCTACCCTGCTGTGAAGCCTTTATATCAGAGGATCGCGAAAACCTAACGCGCGAAAATTTCGGAAACGCAATTTATGCATAATGAGCATTTTGTGTAATCGTTCACCTACCCACTGCTCCGTCGTTGCGAGGCCTGCGTTTTATGCAGGCCGAAGCAATCCAGGCATCAATTCTGGATTGCTTCGGCGCGCTTCGCACGGCTCGCAACGACGAGTTTTTTTTACGAGAGGGGGATAGGTGAACGGTTACCATTTTGTTGAGGCGCTTATCCACTTTTGCTAGAAATCACTATCCTAGCAAGACCCTGTTGTTCAAACTCTTTTCTATATTTATTCTCATTTTCATAAAGCGCCCGTATTCGCTCAATCCCTTCCATTTCCTGAATAGCTTTCTCCCCGTGCTTTTGAACTGCATCCCTCTCCGATAAGCGAACGGTTAGTTCCTCCCAAAAAGTGTCTTCCTCAAAATCATCAATAAATTTCATGGCTGGCCCATTCATTTCATACTCGCCAGTTGGATAATACTTGCCAGAGGCTTTATCTAATTCAATGATACCGTTGCAACCCATTTCCTCAGCATGCGAATAAATTTTTTGACAGAGCATACAATATGGATCGTCGTCTTTTTCAGGAGAAAATTTGTGTGCGTAAAGTACCCACTCCGCTATTTCGAGTAAATCAAGCAA
>JACQPQ010000012.1 GCA_016207405.1 Gammaproteobacteria bacterium
CGAGCGTCCCCGAGCGACATATAATTTTTCAGGTAACAATGCAGGATGCATTTTTACGCTACTTCCGCTAAGGATCTCGACTGTGCGCGGCCCGAAAAATTCTAGGAGCGCAGGGGACTTGCTGCGAGCAGCAGGCAGCGGAAAATATACAGTGAACCACCCATCAATGAGGGATTACAGATTAATTGGATGGCTCGCACTTATCCACAATCGCTGGACCTTTTAAGGGGTCCTGCTCATGTGGATAAGGGCTCGCTTTAAAGTACTGGGCTTACCCACTCATATTCAATCGCACCCGCAAGTGAGACACTTTTTCGGGTGAAACCAATACAAGTGATATACTTCAAATAGCATGAAAAAACAAAGCATCTACATTGAAACCAGCGTCATTAGCTATTTAACTGCTAATCCCAGCAGAGATATCATTGTCACTTCTCACCAACAGGTGACAGCAGAATGGTGGTCGGAGAGAAAATCCCAATTTAGAGTATTTGTTTCTCAGTTTGTACTTGAAGAGGCGGGAGGAGGAGACAAATTAGCAGCTAAGAGAAGACTAAATATTTTGCAAGATATTCCTTTACTTGAATTTACAGAAACCACTTTAGAACTTGCAAAACAATTCGTTCAAAGTCACGTAGTACCTGCAAAGGCTTTAGTGGATGCTTTACACATCTCAGTGGCCACAGTACATGGTATGAATTATTTATTAACTTGGAATTGCAAGCACATTGCTAATGCAGAAATTAGACAAGCTCTTACAGAGATTAGTAAACAAAGTGGATACAACTTACCAATTATTTGCACTCCAGAAGAATTGATGGGGAAAAATTATGAAACATGATCCCATTGTCGAAGAAGTAAGAAAATATAGAGATCAATTTGCAGCCAAGCATCATTACAATTTCGAAGAGATATTTCATTCAATTAAAATGCTTGAAAAGAAAAACAAACGAATCGTTCACTTACCTTCCACAGGGAAAAAATGTGCTTAACCCTGCAATCCGAATCCGGGGCAAGTTTGGTGTTATATACTTACTGCGGCAGCGCTTGCTGTAAATCGGAAAGCAAGTCAGCGGTCGCTTCCAAACCTACTGACAAACGAATCAACCCATCCGATATTCCGGCACGCGCTCTTTCCTCTGGCGATAAGCCCGCATGGGTTGTCCCCGCAGGGCGGGTGATGAGACTCTCAACACCTCCTAAACTCACCGCCTGAATAGGCAACCGAATTTTTTTGAGGAGCGATGACGCCCCTGCCAGACCCGTTTTAAGTTCAAAAGACACCATTCCACCAAACCCTTTAAATAAAGACTTCGCAAAAGCATGCTGAGGATGGGTAGGCAACCCAGGATAGTTCACTTTCAAAATAGCAGGATGTCTTGCTAAAAATTCTGCTATTTTAAAAGCGCTTTGATTATGCTGCTCCATTCGAATAGCGAGCGTCTTTAACCCTCTGTGTAATAAAAAACAGGCATGGGGATCGAGAGAACCGCCTAAGTGATTCAGTTTACATCGAATGTTCTCGATAAGCGTTGCCCCTCCTGCGACAACACCCGCTATGACATCGGAATGTCCGTTTAAATATTTCGTTGCACTGTGAAGAACAGCATCAAATCCGTGTCGAATAGGTTGAAAGTTAACAGGACTTCCAAACGTATTATCAATAATCGCATGAAGCCCATGCGCTTTTGCAAAACGCACGACCTCTAAAAAATTGGGCATTTGGAGCAAGGGGTTAGAAATGCTTTCAAGGTAAATGAGTTTTGTGCTAGGCGTTAGTTTTGATTCCCAAGAAGCGGGTTCTGTTGGATCTATACAATCAAAATGAATGCCTAAAGCAGGCAGATCATGGGTAAAAAAGTCATACGTTCCCCCATAGAGACAACTCTGAGTCAGAAAGTGATCGCCTGAAGAAAGAAGTGTTAATACCGTGGCGGAAATAGCTGCCATCCCACTTGAAGTAACGAGCGCGGACTCTGCCCCTTCAATCGCCACTATTTTTTCATGGAGTGCTTTATGATTAGGGGAATTAGAAAGTCTCGCATAACAAATATCATGGTAAGGAATTCCATCTGCTGATTCATAGTTAGCGGTTTGAAAAATAGGAAGACATACCGCGTTTTCTATTCCTGGACGCGGTTCGCCGGTATGAATCAGATGAGTGGATAGAGCAAATTCTGGATTTTTTTTCATGGTTATTTATTCTCTCGTGATTTGCTTGTGGAAAATTACCGGCTGCAGCCTGACATACTGAACTCAGTTTTTCAATCCTGGCAAATGTAGCAGGTAATGCCTCTACTCGAATGGCTGAAATGTCTTAAATCTGGACCCCGCGGTCAAGCCGCGGGGCGACGGATTGAGTGGGGGTCTAAAAAACTTCGAAGTTTTTTAGACACAACCCAAAAAAACTACTATTCTCTATTCTGTATAAAAATAAGTGCTTGCTTTCCAGATGAGCCTGAAATGTACTTAACACCATGCGCGTATTAGGACTTGAAACTTCTTGCGACGAAACAGCTGTCGCTCTTTATGACACAGAGCAGGGTTTAGTGGCACACTGCCTAAACAGCCAAATTGCTCTTCATGCCCCTTATGGCGGCGTGGTGCCAGAGATTGCCAGTCGCGACCATATCCGAAAAATTATCCCACTCCTTAAAAACACCCTTAGGGAAGCTAATCTCAAAAAAACTGACATAGAAGGCATCGCTTATACGGCAGGCCCTGGGTTAATCGGCGCGCTGCTTGTGGGAGCAACCTTTGGAAAAGCCCTAGGATTGGCCTTGAACATTCCAACCATCGCCGTACACCACATGGAAGCGCATTTACTCGCTCCCCTTTTAGAAACGCGAAAACCTTCTTTTCCTTTTTTGGCGCTTTTGGTTTCGGGTGGACATACCTTGCTTGTACGGGTGCAGGCTTTTGGAAGCTACACTATCCTTGGGGGATCTCGTGACGATGCTGTCGGAGAAGCCTTCGATAAAACCGCACAATTGTTAGGGCTTGGGCTTCCAGGGGGATCGGAGCTTGAAAAACTAGCTCTTCAAGGCAACCCACACCGTTTTTCTTTTCCACGTCCCATGTTAAAGCGCCCTGGCCTTGATTTTAGTTTTAGTGGATTAAAAACAGCTGTTTCCAGAAAAGTAAGCGAAGAGGGGAAAGACTCTCAAACAAAAGCGGACATCGCACGAGCCTTTCAAGACGCAGTTATCGACATTCTAGTTAAAAAATGCCACCGTGCACTGCTTGCGACAAAATTGACCACGCTCGTGGTAGGAGGCGGTGTTGCAGCCAATCAAAGTTTGCGTTCTCGGCTTTTCACTTTAATGGAAAAATGGGGCGGCGAACTCTTTTTCCCAAAATTGGAATACTGCACAGATAATGCAGCCATGATAGCCTATACAGGTGCGTTAAAACTCATTAATGGGCAGCGGGATGATCACAGCGAAATAAGAGTTTATCCTCGGTGGGATCTTTAAAATCTTTTCTCCTGACCATTTAATGGCCATCTCGCAAGGAGGCGAACATGATCTCAGAGCACACCAACCAACGTTTCCAGTTCTTGCTTGAAAACACTTCAGAAGGTTTTTTAGAAATTGACCCAAAAGGAACTATTGTCACAGCCAATTCTGCGGCCGAGAACCTCACGGGTTGGAAAATCGAAGAACTGAAAGGAACAGACTATAAATCTTTTTTAGATTGCCATTCTTGCTTAGAATCTTCTACCAAAAAAGAAGTTATTTTGTATCGAAAAATCGGTCCCCCCTGTAAAATTTTTTGGCGCTCTACCCCCTTATATAATGAAGAAGGCTTGATTGAATCGACGCTTTGCCTCTTTCACAGTCTAAATCCAACATCCTCTCTTCCAGAGTATGATCCCATCACCGAACTGCCTAATCGAAATTTGTTCTATACCTTTTTGGATAAAATACTGGCGTCGAGTAGTCATTATCCCTACGGAGTTTCTTTATTGATTATCGATCTCGAACACTTTAAGCGTCTAAACAATACCTTTGGGTACGCCATTGGAGATAAAGTTATTCAAAAAGTGGCCCAACGTTTGGCCGAATGCATCCGAAAAGGCACGCTACTGGCCCGCACAGAAATCGATGAGTTTTCGATTGTGCTTGAAAATTATGACGACCGATCTTCTGCAACGATTGCAAAAAAAATATTGGCCTGCCTTGAAGCGCCTTTTCATCTCCAAGACCGAGACTTCTACCTCTCTGCAAACATTGGAATTGCAAGTACCCCGAATCATGCCCAAACCTTGGGATCTCTTATCAAAATAGCGAACATCGCTTTATCTTCTGCAAAGAAGGCTGGACGAAACCAGTATCAATTTTTTACGCCAGAACTCAATCAAAAAATATCGGATCAGATTATTTTAGAACACCACTTACGCAAAGCCATAGAACAGAATGAATTCTCGCTGGCCTATCAACCCAAAGTAGATGTCCAAACAAGAGAAATCATAGGTGCAGAAGCGCTCCTACGCTGGAATAATTTTGAATTAGGAGAAATACCACCCGCTTATTTTATTCCCATCGCGGAAGAAACAGGCTTTATTCATCCTCTGGGAGCCTGGGTGATTAAAACGTGCTGCCAACAAAGCCAATTGTGGCAAAAAATGAAAATCGCAGCCCCACAGTTGACCGTCTCCGTTAATCTTTCTATGCATCAACTCTCCAAACACAATTTGATGGAAATGATTTCTTCTATTCTAGAAGAAACTGGCTGCCCTCCCCATCAATTAGAAATTGAACTGACCGAAAGCGCGCTTATGAATAATCCTGTTCAAAACATATCCGTATTAGAGGAAGCTAAACAACTTGGGCTTACAATATCGGTGGATGACTTTGGAACAGGGTATTCTTGCTTAAGTCATCTTAAGCGGCTCCCGCTCAATATTATTAAAATAGACCGCTCTTTTATACAGGATATTTTATCCGATCCGAATGATGCCATTATCGCAAGCACCATTATTCAACTTTCTCATGGGCTAGGTTTGAAGGTGATTGCAGAAGGAGTAGAAACCGAAGAACAATTTAATTTTTTACGGGATAAGGGCTGCGACTTTGCCCAAGGATTTTACTTTAGTAAACCTTTGCCTTTTGGACAGTTTGCACAATTGTTATCACGAGGAGAGAATGCGATAACGCTTCCCGTGTAAAAATTATTTTTTGTCTTTCATAATCGGAATCGATTGTGAGTGCTCATGAATGGCAGCGATGGTCTTTTTAGATAAAGGCAAATGGAACTGCTCTTTCTCCCAAACCTCTTTAAAACGGTTTACGGTTTCCTTTGCTGTATCCAGCACAAGTCTTTCTGGTAGATTCGCCTTAGCGGCAAGATAGGCGAGTTGTTCCTGACTTCTGACTTCAACCCCACCTACCCCGCACCACACACACACATTGTTTAACTTCCCATACTGGTGGACCTAGAATTGGTGGACCGCTCGCTTTGTCCACCCTACAAAAATCGAATATAAGGCGTCCACCCTTCTGTTGAGTTGACCTGGCTCGTTAAGACATGCGCCACGTCTTGAGGTAAACGAGCGCGAACCTTACCGTGATGGTCGATAACCGCTGTAATGCCTGTATTGGTGGCTCTTAAGATGGATCTCCCTGTTTCTAATGCTCTGGCTCTTGCAATTTGTAAGTGCTGATCTGGCCCTATGGAACGCCCAAACCAACCGTCATCACTGAGGGTGACTAAAAGATGAGATCTTTTTGCTTGTCGCGCAAAATCACGCCCATACGCAATTTCATAACAAATGCTTATTCCGAGCTTAAGGGGCCCCACAGAAAAAGGTTCCACGGAAAAAGGCCCACTCGCAAAATCTGACATAGGTAAATCAAAAAACGCGATAACGCCTCGAAGCCATTTTTCAAAGGGAACATATTCCCCAAAAGGAACTAAACGGTGTTTTAAATACGTTCCCTTCCCCTCTCCAAGAGCAATAACCCCATTAAAATAGCGCTCACCCCCCACCTCCTCTATAGGAATCCCTAAAATCACCGTGGAGCCATGCTGCTCCGCTTTTTGGGACAGAGCATCTATAAAGGATTGGATCTGATCTGAAAAGAAAGGAACTGCATTTTCTGGCCATATAATGAGAGTCTTCCCCCAATGAGGCTCTGTCAGGGCTAAATACTTTTTTAGAATGGGGATCTTCTGACCGGGACGCCATTTTTCTTCCTGAGGCACATTCCCCTGCACTAGAGCAACCGAAAGTGCCTCCCCCTGCTCAGAAACCCATTCAACGTGCTGAAGCGCACTTCCCCCTAACCAAAGAAGAAAGAGCATAATAACCACCCTCACCCCAACCCTCTCCCGCAAGCGGGAGAGGGAGACAGAGATATTCCTTTCCCGAAAGCGGGAGAGGGAAATTTGGCACAACCGTTTAAGGAATATAAAAATCAAACTCGAAGACAACACCACTAACCCAGATACGCCTAAAACCCCCACAACCGGTAAATACCCTGACAACGGCGAGTCCACTTGGCTATATCCCAAATAAAGCCAAGGGAAACCAGTCAACACCCAACCCCGTAACCACTCAAATAAAATCCATAGGAGCGGATAAGCAACAAGGTATCCACCCCGACGAGCACAAAAAAAACGAACCCAACTCCAACTTTGGACTGCAATAAAAAGTGCTAAACCACAAACAAACAAAAGCGTTAGAAAAATAGAAAGCAGCCAGGATGCATGTCCGTACTGGTGAATACTCACTTGCACCCAAGAAACCCCCACACCAAACGCTCCCAGTCCAAACATCCATCCTTTCCAAAAAGCTTTAAGCGGGAAAGTCTTTTGTAGACTGATTAAAAGAATACAGGGAGAAAAGACGGCAAGAAAATAAAAGTTAAAGGGAGCAAATGCAAACGGCAAGAGAGCCCCTGCAAGAAGCGGTTGAAGTACTGCGAGTTTTCGAACCCAATGGAAACGCACAACGATTATTCGTATCCTCTTCTCATACAAATGGTGGACTGCTTGCTGTGGGAGCAAAGTCCATCTTACACCTGTGGTGGACCGCTCGCTACGCTCGCTTTGTCCACCCTACATGCGCAGAACTTCCACCTTCAGTAAGCGAATTCTGCGATAATCGGCTTGCAAAACGGTAAAACCAAAAGCTTCAAACTCAATATATTCCCCCTTTTTGGGTAACCGCCCAAAAGCATGAAGAACAAGCCCCCCAATCGTATCAAAGGTTTCATCACTTAAAGTCGCCTGGAAAGTTCGGTTAAACACGGGAATAGGCGTTCCTGCATGTATGACATAGGTGCCATTTTTTTGTGGCTTGATGGTTGCCTCTAAGGGAAGATCATATTCATCTTCTATCTCCCCTACAATTTGTTCTAAGACATCTTCAATCGTAATAAGCCCTGAAATCCCCCCATATTCATCTACTACTATCGCCATGTGCGTGTGACTTGACTTAAATTCCTTCAAAATATGATCTAACCGTTTATTTTCAGGAACAAAAAGAGGAGGACGAACTATTTTTTGGAGATCAAACGGTTTTTTCTCAAAACAAATTTTTAAACAATCCTTGGCTAACAGAATACCCACTACTTCATCTTTGTTTCCATCAATAACAGGAAAGCGAGAATGAGCAGATTCAATAATCTCCGCTAAGAAAGATCCAGGCTCTGCATCTTTTTGTACCACCACCATTTGAGCACGAGGGATCATAATATCCTTAACCTGCATTTCGGATACTTGCAGCACACCTTCCATCATTTTCAAGGTTTCTGTATCAAAGACTTTACGCTCCTCTAACCTTTTAAGCAGCGCGCAGAGGGCACTCTTGTTTTTTGGATCTCTTTGAAAGAAATGTCTTAGCATAGAAAATTTTTTAATCGACAGGAAATAGTGCCTTTAAAATATCCTTTTCTTTTTTTTCCATTGACTTCGCTTCTAGTTTATTGGCGTGATCATACCCCATCAAATGCAAACACCCGTGTACCACCATATGAGCCCAGTGTTTTAAAACGGGAATGCGGTAAAAAATAGCTTCCTCACAAACGACGGGCGCACAAATAACCATATCTCCGATCAAACAATTTCGCAGTCGTTTAGGCCCCTCCCCTCTCCTATGAGTATAACAAAAGGAGAGAACATTCGTGGGTTTGCTGCAGCCTCGATATCGCGCATTTAAATCTTTGCTTTCTGCCTTTCCAACAATCCGTAAACAAAACTGCACATCCGGTTTAAACGTTCCAAAGGCGAATCTCACCCACTTCTTTAAAAGAGAGGCTTTTGGAATCATCCGTGAACGAGATAGAACTTGAAGCGCAAAGGAAAGTTTGCCACGACAAGGGTGCATAAAACATTATTCTGAACGATGGGGTGTCCCAAACAACACCTCAAGTCCAACGAGGTGAGCAATATCAATAAATTGCTGGGGTAAGTTCGTGAATTGTATCGATATTCTCTTCTCTCGGGCTTCCCGCAGCAGGGAGGCAAAAAACGCAACACCTGCGCTGTCTGTCCTCTCTAACCCTTTAAGATCAAAAATGACAGGAGATTGCTTTTCAAAGAATCGATTTCGGCCCTCCCATAAACTCGGTACAGTGGCGTGTGTTAATACGCCTATCCACTCAAAACAAATGGGACTGTCTTTTTGAAAAGGTTCATCCTCCTTTTTTTTGCGTACCTCTATGAGTGCTTGAGGCACCTCCTTCATGAAGCTACTCGGTTAGCCGACTGAGACTGAATTTTTTTCAAAGCACCTTCCAACTTGTACTGACTCACGAATTCCTTAAACTGAGAACGAAAATTCAAAAGCAAGCGAACCCCCTCAAGGTTAATATCCCAAACCTTCCAAGTGTTATTAACCGGATGAAGATAATATTTAATTAAATACTCTTTGCCGTTATCAAGCAACTTACTCTGAACAATGACTTCTTTTTTAGCAATATCAATATCCCCTTTGCTCATAGGCAAAAGACGTACGGTTTGATTTTCATACTGCGAAATGGCCGGCGTGTATGTGCGCGTTAACCATCCTCGAATGGCTAAAATAACTTCTTCTTTTTTTTGTGTATCATTCTTAACTTGACGCCACTCCTGCCCTACAATAAACATCGTCATAAAAGGCAAATCAAAATGAGGAACAAAATACTGATCTACAATCTCTCGTACTTTATTCGAATCTTTTTTGATGGCTTCTTTCTCAACCTTTAAAGTTGCTAAAATCTGATCGAGCGCATTCTGAACCACTCGCTTGCTTTCTTCTAGCATTTTTTCTTGTTCGCCTAAAGTGGCAGAATTTTCTTTTACGATCCCTTCCGCAGCATATCCATACAGCGAGGTTACCCATAACAGGCTGCTGATCAGAACCCCTTGTTTCCAACTTTTTGTCATCTATTTATCCTCCAGTACCCTATTCTCTACTTTTAACAAACAAAGGAGAAGGTCCGATGACTATTAAAGCACTTGGAATTGATATTGCAAAGGGGTGAGCAGGTACTTGCAAAAGACGTTTTTCAATTACACGCCAGTGGATGAAAGATCTTTTCCAAAAAACTGGTGGAGACGGCGGGAATTGAACCCGCGTCCGAGAATTCGCGACCCTTGGCCCTACATGTTTAGTTTCATTTTTAATTTAACAATTTACCCTCCAATGAACAGGATGGTCAATTGCGAGCTCATTCGTTTAGCAGCAAAGTCCTGAGCACACTTTGCTGCGGTCTTGTGGTGGTTCGCGCTTTTCTCTCATGCACAAGCACGTAAGAAAAAAGCTTTGGCTGGATTAAGCAGCCAGTGCGTATGTTTCGCTGTTTGCGATTATTTTTGTGTAGCCTATTTATCGAGAGAGGCCACATTCTCGACATGCGCCTTAAGCTCTGAGATCCCCGTCGAAACCAGGTCGTCCCCTATTTGAATTATACAACGCTTTCCCGCACTTCGGCCAGTACTTGAGAAAGAGATTCTGCTTTTATAATCTCCATCCCTTCGATCCCAGCACGAGGCCCATTCGCCTTTGGGATAATCGCCTGTTTAAACCCATGCTTGACGGCCTCTCGTATTCGTTCAAGGCCATTCGGGACAGGACGAATCTCCCCCGCCAAGCCTACTTCACCAAAGACAACAAGCTTCTCTGGCAAAGGTCGGTTGCGTAAGCTCGAAACTACTGCCAACAATAAAGCTAAATCCGCTGCCGTTTCCAAAACCCGAATACCCCCGACGACATTCACAAATACGTCCTGGTTATAGGTCAAAACTCCCCCATGACGATGCAACACTGCAAGCAACATCGCCAAACGGTTGGGATCGAGCCCCACCGCCAAGCGCCTGGGGTTGGCGAGATGGGTTTCATCTAAGAGCGCTTGAATTTCAACAAGTAAAGGCCTTGTGCCTTCCCACGTCACCAGCACGGCGCTCCCCGGCAAAGGCTTTCCTAGCCTGGATAAAAAAATACTCGATGGATGAGAAACCCCCTTCAACCCTTTGTCTGTCATTGCAAAAATGCCGAGTTCATTGACAGAGCCAAACCGGTTTTTAAAAGCTCGAATCATCCTAAACCGACTATCCGACTGGCCTTCAAAATAGAGCACTGTATCGACCATATGTTCTAACACTCGAGGACCGGCGAGTGTACCTTCTTTGGTGACATGCCCCACCAGGAAAATAGAAGTTCCTTCTCGCTTGGCAAATTGTACTAACTTTGCCGCACACTCTCGCACTTGACTTACAGAGCCCGGCGCAGAAGTTAAGGCTTCTGTGTACATCGTTTGAATGGAATCTATCACTAAGATTTTAGGCTTTGTCGAACCGGCCAATGCTAAAATGCGGTCTATCTCTGTTTCCGATAAACATAAAAGCGTATCCCCTTTAAGCCCTAAACGTTTAGCACGTGAGGAAATCTGTTGCAAAGATTCTTCCCCGGTCACATATAAAGCGGGATAAGCACGGCTCACCTCACTCGCGCTTTCAAGGAGGAGTGTAGACTTTCCAATCCCTGGATCGCCGCCTATTAACACAACACTGCCTAAAACGACTCCTCCCCCTAAAACGTGATCAAGTTCAGAAAGCCCGGTCGTAAAACGAATTTTTTCTTCCTCACGGACTTCGGATAAAGGAATAATAGAAGAATTAGCAATAGGAAGCGTAGCGGATAGGCGTGATCTTTGACTCTCTTTAACTTGAATTTCAACGAGCGTATTCCAGGTTTGACAGTCTCCACACTGTCCCGACCATTTAAGGTGCTGCCCACCACAGGATGTACATTCGTAAAGGGTTTTCATCGCCATATCTCACAGATTGATAGTTTGCCAAGTATTTTTTCAATATTTGATCTCTCGCTAACATGAAGAGTATAGCTGGCGTAACACTAAAAACTAAAGGGAACGCAACCCCTTACCTCTCTTTAACATAAGGGAACCCAAAATGTTCATAAGCCCTTTGGGTTGTTACGCGCCCGCGGGGCGTTCGCATCATAAACCCCTGCTGAATGAGATAAGGCTCTAAAACATCTTCAATCGTATCCCGCTCTTCACTTAACGCAGCAGCTAAACTGTCCACCCCGACAGGCCCTCCTTCAAATTTCTGAATGATGGCGAAGAGTAATTTTCGGTCCATCACATCCAGCCCTTCCGTATCGATCTCCAAAAGTTGAAGCGCTTCCTTGGCTATAAGCGCGGTTACACATCCTTCTCCCTTAACCTCCGCATAATCGCGCACCCGCCGGAGGATGCGGTTGGCAATGCGCGGAGTGCCTCTCGCTCGCCTTGCAAGCTCTAAAAGGCCCCCCTCTTCCGAAGGAATGTTTAATATATGCGCCGTCCGATGAACAATTTGATAAAGCTCCTCCACCGTATAAAACTCTAAGCGATGTACAATACCAAAACGGTCTCGAAGTGGGGAGGTGAGTAACCCAGCTTTCGTTGTAGCCCCTACCAAAGTAAAAGGCGCTAAATCAAGTTTAATCGAACGAGCTGCCGGCCCCTCCCCAATAATAATGTCCAGTTGATAGTCTTCCATGGCAGGATATAAAATTTCTTCGATGGTGGGGCTTAACCGATGGATTTCATCAATAAAGAGTACATCACGCGGCTCTAAGTTGGTTAAAAGTGCTGCCAAATCAGCCGCGCGCTCCAAAATAGGCCCAGAGGTTTGTTTAAGATGTACCCCCAATTCCTCAGCAATCACATGGGCCAAAGTGGTTTTGCCTAACCCCGGTGGACCATACATTAAGACATGATCAAGCGCAGAGCCACGTCTCCTTGCGGCTTGAATAAAAATTTCGAGCTGCTTTTTTACCGCAGGCTGTCCAATATATTCTTTTAAAGTTTTGGGTCGAACCGAGGGCTCTAGCGTATCCTCTTCTTGTGGAGCAGGAGAAAGAATATTTGATTCAATGAGACTCACGGAAAGTTCCTTCTTTTTTCCAGTTTAAAGCCCGTCGAATGAGCTGTTCAGAAGTTAATTCCGGTTGCTCAACCTCAGACACCACTCTAAAAGCTTCTTCTTGTCGATATCCTAAAGCAACTAATGCTTCTACCGCTTCTTTATAAGGCGCCCGTATATTGAGAAATGCATTTGTCCAAAAGGGAAGTTTGTCTCGCTGCCCCCCTCTTGTGAGAGAGGGCAATTTATCTTCCATCTCAAGCAATAAACGCTCCGCTGTCTTTCGACCAATTCCGGATATTTTAAGAAGCGCATGGGTATCATGCCCTTCCACACATCGAAAAAACTGCTCAGGGGACATCCCCGACAAAACAGACAATGCAAGCTTTGGACCCACGCCAGATACTCGGATGAGACTCCGAAATAAAGTTCTTTCGTCTTCCGTAAAAAAACCACATAAAAAAAGTGCATCTTCCCGAACAACCAGATGGGTGTACAAAGTTACGGACTCCCCGACTGAGGGCAAACGAGAAAACGTCGTTAAAGAGGTTTCCAGTTCATAACCGACTCCACCCGATGTTTCCACCGTGATATAGGGAGCCTGTTTTTCAATGAGCGTGCCTTGTAAGCGTCCTATCATACGCTAGTTCCTTTGGTGGACCGCTCGCAAAAAGCGCTCGCTTTGTCCACCCTACTTAATCCTTGTTGGGTATGAATATGACATAAAGCAACCGCCAGCGCATCTGCCGCATCCGCTTGAATTTTTCCTTTTAAACCTAAAACACAAGCCACCATATACTGAACTTGCTTTTTGTCCGCTCCACCCTGCCCAACAACTGCTTTTTTGATCTCTCGCGCGGAATACTCATGGATCGGCAAAAAACGATTCGCTATTGAAACCAGAATGGCCCCCCTTGCATGTCCTAATTTAAGGGCAGAATCGACATTCCGATGCATAAATACCCGCTCAACGGCAACTTCCCTCACGGCAGGATGGCGAGATAAGAGCGTCTCAACCCCTGAAGTGATTTCTGAAAGTCGTTCAGCTAAAGACTCTTTTTGAGTGGTAATACATCCACTCGCAATAGGGTGGATCTCCCGCCCTTCTACCTTGAGAATTCCATAACCGGTAATGCGAGAGCCTGGATCAATACCCAATACATACAGATTTTCATTCCGCACTCCACACTCCGCATTGGTATATACCTTTTGAACATCATCTAAAGCTTCCAACTCATCCACCATCTTTTCTATTTTTTCCGCTACTTCCCCGGTTACAGAAACCCACAGAGAAGGAACTTCAGTCATGGCTGCCTGTCCACTTTGGAAACCTTTGTTGGAGAATTCATCTCGAATGGATGAAAAATATTCTGGCGCAGTGATGACATCTATTGATTTATCCTCATTTACGAGAATATCTTCTGCCCCAACTTCAATTGCAACTTCAGTGAGTTTATTTTCGTCTACGCCCGGAGGGAAAGTCAGAATGCCTTTTTTAGAAAATAAATACGAAACTGAACCAGAGGTCCCTATATTTCCTCCAAAGGTAGTAAAAACTAGTCGAACCTCCGAAACCGTTCTATTGCGATTGGAAGTGAGGCAGTCCACTACAAACGCAATTCCAGAAGGACCATAGCCTTCGTATCGCACTTCTTCTAGTCGTTCCTCTTCAGAGCCTTCCCCACGCCCCCGCTTAATCGCTCGCTCAATCGTATCCTTCGGCATGTTATGATCATTGGCTTCTACAATAGCATCTCGAAGCCGAGAATTGGTTTTAGGATCGGCTCCTCCTTGACGAGCCGCCACGGTAATTTCCCTGATCAGCTTTGTGAAAAGCTTTCCTTTTTTATGATCTTGCGCCTGCTTACGGTGCTGGATATTAGCCCACTTACTATGACCTGCCATTACTTTTCTATGACTTTAAGCCCAAGCTCCCGAAGTTGCTCGGCAGAAACCAACGTTGGCGCCATCGTTAACGGACAGCTTGCGGTTTGAGTTTTTGGAAATGCGATCACATCCCGTATGGATTTGGCACCAGTCATCAACATGACTAGCCGGTCTAATCCAAAAGCAAATCCTCCATGCGGCGGGCAGCCGTATTTGAGCCCTTCTAGTAGAAAACCAAACTTTTCTTCCGCCTGCTGGGAGTCAATATTTAAGATTGAAAAAACGGCCCTCTGCATGGATTCTTGATGAATACGAATTGAACCCCCTCCCAGTTCAACCCCATTTAAAACGAGATCATAAGCCCTCGACTTTGCACGCCCTGGGTGAGTCAATAACTCTTCGGTAGTTTTTACACACGGCGCAGTAAAAGGATGATGTAAAGCTTGCCACCCCCCTTCATCTCCCTTTTCGAACATAGGGAATTCTGTAACCCATAAGGGCGCCCACTTTCCTTGCATTAAATTTAGATCTTCTGCTAAGCGGTCTCGAAGGACACTGAACGCGTTATTCACGACGAACGCGCGGTCGGCCCCAAAAAAGAGTAGATCATCGGTTTGGGCCTGTGCTCTCTTTAAAATGGCTTCTACGATGGGTTCAGGCAAAAATTTTAAAATAGGGGACTGCAATCCCTTCATGCCTTGGGCTCTATCGTTCACCTTAATATAAGCCAACCCTTTTGCTCCCAAGCGACATACAGACTCTGTGTAGGTATCAATCGCCTGCCGACTCAGCAAAGAACACCCTTTGGGTACACGAAGAGTCACTACACGATTCTCCGCACCCTGGCCTGCGTCCCTGAACACTTTAAACTCGACTTGTTGTACCAAATCTTTGATGTCTATTATTTCTAAATTATGCCGCAGATCGGGTTTATCACACCCATAACGAGACACCGCATCCGTATAAGTCATTCTCGGAAAAGGATTAGGAAGTTCCACTTTCAGCACTTCAGAAAAAAGAGCCCGCATCATGCCCTCCAAAAGAGACATGATAAAGGCTTCATCTATAAAAGAGGCTTCAATATCCAATTGGGTAAATTCCGGTTGACGGTCCCGCCGTAAGTCTTCATCCCTAAAGCAGCGGGTAATTTGGTAGTAGCGGTCCATACCGCCCATCATCAATAACTGCTTGAAAAGTTGAGGGGACTGTGGAAGAGCAAAAAAACGCCCCGGATAGGTACGGCTTGGAACAAGGTAGTCCCTCGCCCCTTCTGGCGTAGACTTGGTTAAAAAAGGGGTTTCAAATTCCCAAAAACCTTGCGCCTCTAGGAAGTTTCTTAAAAAATGATTGACCTGCCCTCGAAGCCGTAGCCGTTCTCGCATTTCAGGCCGACGAAGATCAATGACGCGATACCGAAGCCGCGTTTCTTCAGAGACATCGGTGTAGTCATCTAATTGGAAAGGCAAAGACTCAGATCTGTTGAATACTTCCAAACTGGTTGCAAGCACTTCCACTTGCCCCGTCGCGAGATCAGCATTGACTGTCCCAGGGGGTCTTTCGCGCACAGCGCCTTCTATCCGAACAACATATTCATGACGCAGGTGTTCCGCTTGTTTAAAAAGCGGTTTGTGATCAGGGGAAAAGACGACTTGAACAAGCCCAGTTCGGTCTCGCAAGTCAATAAAAATAATTCCGCCGTGATCACGACGCCGATGTACCCATCCGCACAATATCACGGGTTGCTGAACATGCGATAAAGTGATCTCTCCAGAGTAATGTGTGCGCATAAGTGCTTTGCTTACCCTGCCGCTTCTCGGTTAGGGCATTCTGGTGTTTTGGCGCATTTTTCAGGCGTGCAGGGTGTTGGTTCCTGCGGGAGAACCTTATCTTTGTCCCCCTCTCCCGCTTGCGGGAGAGGGTTGGGGTGAGGGCTTTTCGCAAAATCCGTCGCATACCATCCTCCTCCTTTTAACCGGAAGGAAGTCATAGAAATCATTTTTTTGAGCTTTCGCTTTTCACAGTTTGGACACTGTTTGAGTGGCGCATCACTCACCTTCTGCATGGCCTCAAGCTGATGACCACACGCTTCACATTGATATTCGTATATTGGCATCACAAACCTCCACAAGCATTTTACACAAAAGTATTATACGTTTCGAATCAAATGGAGCTAAATAACCAGTGGCAAATAGTTATTTTTAGAGATCACGGCATAAGTAGCTTCTGGATATTGCTCGAGCCAATCTTTTGGAGCAGTTTGAATGGATTTTTGCCATTTGCATTCGTAGCCAAATAGTTTACCTGCACGTTCTTCTACAATATCAATTTCTTTCTGATCCCAAGTGCGCCAGAAATACACATTGGCCGCTATATTTTTATAACTGCGTTTTTTGAGTCTCTCAATAAAAATAAAATTTTCCCACAGCCTTCCGATATCATTGCGCATAGCCACGGCATTAAAATTCGCGATCAAAGCATTTCGTATGCCGTTGTCATAAAAATAATATTTACTTTTTTTGAACACTTCTTTGCGCAGATTTTTACTGAAACCTCTTACATTATATAAAATAAAAGATTTTTCAAATAAATC
>JACQPQ010000001.1 GCA_016207405.1 Gammaproteobacteria bacterium
AACACACTTTCCACACAAAAAATTCCTCGCCTTTTTGCAAGGAATGAAAGGCTCGTCAGTATGTTTGAAACAGAAATGGGCCCCATGGCTATTATTATGGTGGGCGCTTTATGTGTGGGAAGTATAGAAACGACCTGGTCACATGGCCGCATCCTTGCCCTCCCTAAAAAACAGGTTCGCTACTTTTGGTATGGCTCCCCCATTTCAATAGAACTGACACAAGGCCAAGAAATGGGACACTTTCAAATGGGTTCTACAGTTATAGTCTTGATTCCCTCCTATAAAATAGAGTGGTTGACATCAATACAAACCGAACCCCATGTTCATGTGGGACAGCCAATAGGAATTTTCTAGCCTACTACATCCGAAATACCCCAAAATGAGTTCTAGAAATAGGCGCTTGCGTCGACGCCTGTAAACTTAAAGCGAGTACGGTTCGGGTATCAGCAGGATCACAAATGCCATCATCCCACAGCCTTGCCGTTGCATAATAGGGATTGCCTTGCTCATCATACTGAGCACGAATAGGCGCCTTAAATGCCTCTTCGTCTTCTCCACTCCAAGCCTTATTTTCTTTAGCGAGTTGTTCCGATTTGACTTGTGCCAGAACCTGTGCCGCTTGTTCTCCCCCCATTACAGAAATGCGACTATTGGGCCATGTCCATAAAAACCGAGGTTCATAGGCTCGCCCACACATCGCATAGTTTCCAGCACCAAAACTTCCTCCAATCATGAGCGTGATTTTGGGTGATTCACAACACGCAACCGCCATCACCATTTTTGCACCATCTTTTGCAATTCCACCGGTTTCATATTGCTTGCCAACCATAAACCCCGTGATATTCTGCAAAAACACAAGAGGAATGTTTCGTTTTGCACATAGTTCAATAAAATGGGTCCCCTTTAAAGCGGATTCTGAAAACAAAATCCCGTTACTGGCGATGATGCCGACTAAAATGCCCTGTATGTGCGAAAATCCACACACCAAGGTGGTTCCATAGTTTTTTTTGAACTCGTCCAGCTCCGATCCGTCCACAATCCTCGCAATCACTTCTCGAACATCATAGGTTTCTCTTACGTTCACAGGGATAACCCCATACAATTCTTTTGGATCATACAGAGGGGATTGAAACTCTTCCGTACTTGCCCGCTGCCTCTCTCCCGTTAAATTTCGAATGATGCGCCTTGCATAAGCTAAAGCATGTTCATCATTCCGAGCGAGGTGATCAGAAACTCCAGAAACCTTGCAATGAACATCTGCACCTCCTAGCTCCTCAGCGGTTACCACTTCACCAGTCGCGGCCTTCACTAAAGGAGGCCCTCCTAGGAAAAGTGTCGCCTGATTTTTAACCATGATGCATTCATCACTCATAGCAGGCACATAAGCACCCCCTGCTGTGCAAGATCCCATGACCACCGCAATTTGTGCGATCCCTTTGGCTGACATTCGAGCTTGATTATAAAAGATGCGTCCAAAGTGGTCGCGGTCAGGAAAGACTTCATCTTGCAGAGGCAAATAAGCGCCGCCAGAGTCCACTAAGTAAATACACGGTAAGTGATTTTGTTCCGCAATGGTTTGTGCACGCAGATGCTTTTTGACAGTCAGCGGATAATAGGTTCCCCCCTTCACGGTCGCATCATTTGCCACAATCATACAGAGCCTGCCTTCTACAGTCCCAATACCCGTAATGATGCCGCTAGACGCGACCGCCTCTTTATAAACTCCATAAGCGGCGAGCCCAGAACATTCTAAAAAAGGTGAACCGACATCAATCAGCTGGCGGAGTCTCTCTCTAGGAAGTAGTTTTCCACGAGCGGTATGTTTCTCTTGTGCCTTTTTTCCCCCTCCTTGTTCGACTTCTTTTATGCGAACCTGGAGGTGAGCAACTTGCGCCTCCATCGCTTTAGCATTCGCTTTAAAACGCTCGGAAGTGGTAGATAGTTGTGATTTGAGAATGGTCATTATGGTGGTTAGACAAATCGGTGGGCCTACTCAACTAAATCCTAAATCCTATTTATATGCGCCTCATACTCTAAAGCCCCCAGTAAATTGTTTAGATCTTCTCTTCTCTCCGGCTTTATTCTAAAAACCCATCCTTCCCCATAAGGATCGGTATTCACTAAGTTAGGCGTCCCTCTCAAGCGTTCATTAATATTTACCACTTGCCCAGAAATGGGCGCATAAACATCAGAGGCGGCCTTGACAGATTCCACAACTGCAATTTCCTTGCCCTGTGACACACTTTGGCCGACGGTCGGCAATTCCACAAACACTAACTCACCTAAAAGGTGTTGTGCGTGATGGGTAATGCCAACCGTCAGAATGTCTTTATCTTCTTGTTTCACCCATTCGTGGGTTTTCGTATATTTTAAATTCTTTGGCTCTTGCATTATCCAATTTCCAATAACTCTTGTTCTTTCTTTTCGACCATTACATCAACTTCCTTGATTATTTTGTCCGTCAGTTTTTGAATGTCATTTTCAGAACGATGTTCTTCATCTTCAGAAAGTTGCTTTTCTTTTTCTAAATTTTTTAGATGATGATTGGCATCCCTTCGAACATTACGAATATTCACCCGTGTTTTTTCACCCATTTCTTTGACGAGTCGAATGATGTCATGCCGCCGCTCTTCTGTTAGAGGGGGTAAACTCACTCGGATCACTCCCCCGGCTGTTGTAGGATTAAGACCCAAATCAGAAGTCATAATCGCTTTTTCAATTGCCTCAACCAGCGCTTTATCCCAAGGTGTAATGGCTAAGGTTTTTGCGTCACTCGCATGAATGTTTGCAAGTTGGGCCAAAGGCATTTCTCCACCGTAACATGCGACCTTGATATGCTCCAAAAGGCTCGGATGCGCACGGCCCGTTCGCAGTTTTATAAGGTCAGCTTTTAAAGCCTCTATGGCCTTCTGCATATGTTCCCCGGCTTCTTTAAGAATGGTCTGTAACGACATGCTCTTGCTCCTTCATCTCGGTGAGATTTATTTATGGTGCCGAAGGCCGGACTTGAACCGGCACGGCTTTCGCCACTGCCCCCTCAAAGCAGCGTGTCTGCCAATTCCACCACTTCGGCTCTCCTCTATAGCCTCCTTCATTACTCCCTCTCCCGCACCAGCGGGAGAGGGTTGGGGTGAGGGGTTAGAGTGTGGGAATATCCTTTCTATTCGGTGTGTTCGGAATTTCTGGATTCGGTCCCGATATTTCTTCTTTAACTGTCCCAACACCACTTCCATTTTTAACGGCTTTAGCATTTAAATGTGCCAACACTAAACTGGTTGCAAAAAAAACGATGGCAAATACGGTAGTCATTCGAGTTAAAAAGGAACCGGCTCCTCGGCTTCCAAATAGAGATCCCGCTCCAGCCCCCCCCCCTGCACCCACATGAGCCCCTTGCCCCGGTTGTAAGAGAACCAGTATCACGATCAAGCATGCCATTAAAATATGTATTACTAAAACTAATCCTTCAAGCATAAACGCCTCTTTTTATTTAAAAACTCCTTGCGATATCCAAAAACTCTGCTGCATTTAAGGACGCTCCCCCCACTAATCCCCCATCTACCTGTGGCAGTTTAAAGAGCTCACTTGCCTCGTGCCGCGTAATGCTGCCACCATACAAGAGTCCTACTTTCTCCGCAATAGTTTTATCTTTTTTGGATAAAAAGTCACGAATGGCCGTGATCACAGCCCCAACGGGTTGAGGCGCCGCGGCAAGTCCAGTTCCAATGGCCCACACCGGTTCATAAGCGATGACGGCTTTTTCAAAAGAAGCGATCCCAACCTTTCCTAAAACCTCATCGAGTTGTTTATAAATGATGGGGAGCGTTTCTCCTGCCTGCCTTTCTTCGCAGGTTTCCCCCACACATAAAATAGGGCGCAATTCTGCTCGAATAGCTGCCTGAAATTTTTCAGCAATCCCTTCACCCGATCCCTGGTTATAGCGACGCCTTTCAGAATGTCCTACCAGCACGTAAGTACATCCAAATGCTCGTAACATAGGCGCTGATACTTCCCCCGTAAAGGCACCGGAATCGGCCGCGTGCACATTTTGAGCGCCCCAGGCAATGGAGGTAGATTTCAGTCTGCGTTCTGTTTCTTCTAAATAAACGAAGGACGGCAACACCACCACTTGAATTGTTCTAGGCACAGTTGAAATCCCCGCTTGAAGAGAGTACAAGAGCTTTAAAACGCTCTCCCGCGTTCCGTTCATTTTCCAATTGCCCACGACCAGTTTCTGTCGCTCTACACCATGGACCACGTTTACCTCCTTTTTTGAATTATAATATTATATTTGTTGAGGGTAGCTATGCCACGACATTTTTTAACTTTACTGGATTTTTCCCCTGATGAACTTCATCATTTAATTGAACGCGCGCGCTTTTTGAAAGCACATCCTAACAAAACCCCTTCTTTAAACCATAAAGTTTTAGCGATGATCTTTGAAAAGTCGTCCACTCGAACACGTGTCTCATTTGAAACCGCAATGGTTCAAATGGGAGGGCATGCCATTTTTTTATCCCCTCGCGATACGCAATTAGGCCGAGGAGAGCCTATTCGAGATACGGCCCGCGTTCTGTCCAGAATGGCGAATGGTATTCTCGTTCGAGCGCATCTCCATCAAACATTAGAAGAATTTGCCGCATACTCTAAAGTACCAGTCATCAACGCACTCACCGACACTACGCATCCTTGCCAACTGTTGGCAGATCTCCTAACGTTTGTCGAACGCCGTCATAGAATTCCTATTCAAGTTTCTTGGATTGGAGATGGGAACAATATGTGCCACACCTATATACATGCGGCCCACCAATTTGGGTTTAAGCTCGCTATTGCGACCCCCCCTGGCTATTCCCCTTGCGGCAACTTACTGAAACAGTTTGCCAACTCTGTAACCTTATTCGAACACCCAGAAGAAGCAGTTATGGGTGCTGATTGGGTCGCAACCGACGTATGGACGAGTATGGGACAAGAGCGAGACGAAGCAAAGCGGAGGAACGATTTTAAAGGCTTTGAAGTCACGGAAGCTATTATGCAACGTGCCAAACCGGATGCTGTATTCATGCACTGTCTGCCTGCTCATAGAGGAGAAGAAGTCTCTGACGCCGTTATAGAAGGCCCCCAGAGCGTCGTATGGGAAGAAGCCGAAAATCGCCTGCATACTCAAAAAGCGTTATTGGAATTTTTGTTATTGTAAATGGTTCCACCCATCACTCCATTCTCGCAGCTTGACTGCGAGAATGGAGCGACGAAGATAGAAATGATGCGTCGATACCTCAGCGACTAAAATCTATTATAAAATAGCTTGCTAAGCAGCAAAGCTACTTTAACTTTAAAATAGATTTTAGTTGCTGAGGAGAAAGCGGCTTACTGAAATAAAATCCCTGAACATAATGGCAGTTATGCATGAGTAAAAAATTAAACTGTTCCTCGGTTTCCACCCCCTCGCCCACGACGGCAAGCCCTAACGCATGGGCGAGCGCAATGACAGACTGAATAATCACCGCGCTATTTTCATCCTTTCCAATTTCCTGAATAAATGACTTGTCAATTTTTAAGGTATCACAGGATAAATCCTTTAAATGCCCTAGCGATGAATACCCCATCCCAAAATCATCCACTGAAATTCTAACCCCCAAAGCTTTCAACTCACGCAAAGAAGCTTGTACCTCCTCTAAACGCGTGATCAACGCGGTTTCAGTAACTTCCAGTTCAAGGTTAGAGGCCGACATGCCTGTTTTTGAAATCGCCGAAAGCACCTCGTTTAAAAAATGTGGCTGGATAATTTGATGCACCGATAGATTTACGGATAATCTATAATTTTTATGGCCTTCTTTTTGCCATGTCATATACTGTGTGCAAGCCTTTTCTAAAACCCACTGCCCAATGGGCACAATAAGCCCTGTTTCCTCTGCAATAGGGATAAATTCAACCGGCGAAACAAGTGGCATTTTAGAAGGAAGCCATCGCGCCAATGCTTCAAACCCAATGATACGCCGGGTATAGGTTTGATAAATGGGTTGGTATTCTAAAAAGAGCTCGTCCCGCTCAATCGCAAATCGTAAAGCCTCTTCGAGCACTTTACGCCGACTTATTTCACCCTTTGTTTTAAAACGACCTTCAATATCCTTCTCAACTGCTTTACTGATCGTTTTAAGCAGTACTTTACTATTCACCGGCTTCACCAAGAACTCATACGCTCCCATTTTCATGGCTCGAACCGTCATGGGAACATCCCCATGCCCTGTCATAAAAACAATGGGAACTGTCACATGGCGTTCTTGCAGCATTTCTTGTAACTTAAGCCCATTAATTTTAGGCATACGAATGTCTAAAATAATGCAACTGGGTTTTGGAAATTCCGCGGATTTTAAAAAGAGCGCGGGATCAGAATAGGTCTTTACCTCATACCCAACGGGCTCAATCAACCACCGCATGGATTCATTTACGTCTTCATTATCATCGACTACAAAGACCGTGGGCTTCTCTGTGATGATTTTTTCTATGACTGTGGTCACAAGTTTTCTCCTGATTAGCCCTCACCCCTGCATTTATTAATGGGTGGACCGCTCGCAAAAAACGCTCGCTTTGTCCACCCTACTCACTTATCCCTTATCCCTTCCCCGGGCATAAATAACTTAAACATAGCGCCCTCTCCAACCATTGACGATACTTGGATACGCCCCCCATGGCTTTCCAGGATGGAAGAAACAATAGAAAGCCCCATCCCCATTCCCTCCTCTTTGGTTGTAAAAAAAGGTTCAAATAGCTTTTCTAAAATCTCTGGAGGTATCCCAGGACCCGTATCTTTAATGCTCACTTCCACCATTTCTTTCCCGGATAAACCCACGGTGATAGTCAGTAGCCGCGCTTTGCCCTCCGTATTCTCTTTCATGGCCTCAATCGCGTTTTGAATAATATTCAGGGTGACTTGTTCAAAATGCGTTTTGTCCATAAGTGCTTTTGGGCATTCATTTGCTTGGACACTCCACTTAATTTCATATTGGTTAAGCTCGCATTCAATCAATTTCAAAACATTTTCTATCGCTAACCGTACATCCACAGACTCCGTTACGGCATTCCCCTTTCTAAGAAAGTCTTTTAAACGGTGAATAATGGCGCCTGCACGTTCCGCTTGATCATTTATTTTCTGCACCACTGCCACAAATTCTGGCACCGTTTGTTCCGTTTGTAATCGTTCTAAGCATCCCCCCGTGTAATTCACAATAGCCGCCAATGGTTGGTTCAATTCATGCGCAATTCCAGATGCCATTTCCCCCATTGTTTTTAGCCGAGAAAAATGGGCCAACTCTCGCTGATGCTGCCGAACGTTTTCTTCTGCTTTTTCCCTGGAATGCATTTCTTTAATCAATGCTTCTTCGCGTTCTTCTAGAACGTTTATCATCTGATTAAAAGCTTCCCCTATGGTGTGCAATTCCTTTGCCCCCTGCAAAGAGGCACGCACACCTGTTTGACCCTCTTCTCTTTTTTTCATCGTTCTGGTTAACGTTTGCAAGGGCTCTACCATTTGGTTCACGAGTTTACGAAAGATAAAATATAAAATGGCACTTAAGATAAAAATAATGAGCCCATTCGAAAGAACGATCGTGCTCTGGATAGTCTGCAGTTCAGACTTAGAAACCAATACCTTCACATACCCTAAAAATTGGGGTTTTTGATTGCTCTGGCCCCCACCATTACTCGGCTCTTTATCGATAGGGTTCATCACGACGACGGGTTCTATAAAAACCCAATGGGCATCCAATTCCTTCTGTATGGGATAAGGCGGTGGGAGGTCTATTCCGGGAACGCTTTTACCATATTCAAACAATCGCTTGTGATTCACTTCATGAATGGCGGCATATTCTACACTCTGAAAAGCGCTGACTATGCGTACCGCATCGCGAGAATTCTCTTCACTTCCATAGAGCAAGGCTAAAGTGCTCTGTTTAGCAAAAGCTTCAACCAAGATCTTGTTTCTCGTAATAAACATATTTTCCATTAGGTAATGTGTACTCACGGTGGTTGCCAGCGTAACGACAATGGCCAAAATAGAAAGCCCCATCACAAAGAGAAGGAGCAGCTGAGTTTTAAAGCTCGTTTGGGTTAAATGTTTTTTGAGTGTTTCTAACATCGCTATCCCTGTGGAGGAAAAGTCAAATCAAACTCCTCCATCACCTCACGCGTTACTTTGAGCCCCAAATGGTCTGCTGTTCGGGTATTTAAAGCCGCTTTGGTGTCGCTTAACGACATTAAACGAGTCCCCGTATATTTTTGTTCTAATACCTCTTTTGAAATCTTCCCTAGCCGCTCTCCTAACTTGCGGTTATCGGGATAGAGTGCAAACACAACCCCCTTACTGGCATGCGCGAGGCTACTTGAAAAAGCAATGAGCTTTTTATCCCAGGATTTACTTAAGATATCCGGGAGCATGGCAGCCTCATTAAATGTCCTATTATCTTGGAGGATCCACAAAGCGCTTTTGGAAGACGGCATGGCATCTAAAATGTTTTTGTAAGCATTGGCTCCTGCTTTTAAATCAGATGCAGCCTCGGCGTTTAACTTGAGCCCCATTTCTTCAGCAGTCTTAAGCGCTTCCTTTATCAGCCAATCATTGAGTTCGGGGTTGTAAACGACATGTATGTTTTGCACGGTTGGGAATAATCTTTTAAGTCTCTGAAATAATAATTGAGGCGCTGGGGCATAACTAATGGTAATCACCGATCCTGAGTGTGCGGCATCAAGTCCTGTAGGCGGGAACAATACAGCGCCGACCACCATCGAAAAAGAAGGAGATGCAGTTTTTTGTACTGCCTCAAAACTTTTGCTCCCTAATGTGATCACCACCTTGCTATTTTGCTGGGTCAACCAGGCGCCTACATTTTCCTGAATGGTTGTTCCCACTCGTAACATTGGAGGGGTAAATGAGAGGTGTGCCTGTATTCCGCTTAAGATTTCATCATAAATGTCCTTAAAAGGGGCATTGGCTTCTGGATAAATAACGGAAATGGGCTGCGGCTCTGCGCATAGACCTAAGCTCCAGAATCCAAAAATCAGTAGTAAACATCTTCGGAAGAAGAGTTGCATAAGGTGATTTCACGGGGTTCCTACTATAAGTAAAGCTAAAAGAAGGCTTTCTGTAAAATGATGGGGTTCTGGTTGGGTTCGAACATAGGGATTAGGGATTACGCTTCGCTATTCGTATTGCGCCATACATCTTGACCTCTGCCTACCACTGATGTTCGAATGGTAGGAACATGGTGGACGAGATACAACCCCTTCGAATTGGTATGGTGGCAGGCGAGCCTTCCGGGGATACCCTAGGCGCAGGGCTCCTTGCTGCCCTCCATAAAAAAATCCCTAGGCTGCAAAGCGAAGGGATTGGAGGGCCCAAAATGCAAGCCCAAAGACTTAAAAGTCTTGCTCCCATGGAAGCCCTTTCCGTAGGGGGACTTTCCCAAGTGCTCTATCGCCTTCCTAAAATTTTGACAATACGCCGACAGGTAAAGCGACATTTTTTAAAAAATCCTCCCGATGTATTTATCGGGATAGATGCCCCTGACTTTAACCTCCCTCTTGAGCAAGCCCTTCGTCAAAATGGTATTAAAACTGTTCATTATGTCAGCCCTACCGTTTGGGCCTGGCGACCTAAACGTATTGACACCGTGAAGAAAGCTGCCGATTGTGTTCTTTTAATTTTTCCATTTGAGGTACCCCTCTACAAGCGCCATCAAATTCCCCATGTATTTATAGGACATCCGCTTGCAGATGAAATATCTCCTGGCAAAGAAACTAACTCCGACCCTTTTCGTTCTAAAGTCATCGCACTACTGCCGGGCAGTCGTGACCAAGAAGTTAAACGCCTGACCCCTCTTTTTTTACAAACCGCCCGCTGGTGCCTTAACAAAAAACCTCCGCTTACTTTTGTGCTTCCTACGGTTTGCCCCTCTCATACCGCTCTTATAAAAAGTTTGATAGATGCCTTTGATCCAACGCTTCCTATTACCCTCATGGAAGGAGAATCAAAAAAAGCGCTTCAAAAAGCTGATCTCGTCTTAACCGCATCGGGTACGGCAACACTTGAGTGTTTACTCTTTCGAAAACCTATGGTGGTCGCTTACTGCATCGACTCCTTTTCTTATTTCCTCTTAAAAAACCTGGTTAAAGCGCCATACTGTGCTATGCCGAATCTGCTTGCAAACAAACTGCTCGTTCCGGAATATATTCAGAAAAATGCTGTCCCTGAAGAGATGGGGGGAAAAATGCTCGAACTTTTACAAAACTCCATTTCAGAAAATAAACTGTTTCTAGAGTTTGAAAAAATTCACCGGGTTTTGCGACAGAATGCCAACGAGAAGGCAGCAGAAGCGGTGCTAGGGTTAGTGGGATTTGGAGTGGGAGTCACTTACATTGGCACAGAGGGAAGGTAGCACCGAGATTTTTTATTTTTGAAATTCCTTTATTTTATTGGCTCCCCGAAGAGGACTCGAACCTCTGACCCAGTGATTAACAGTCACTTGCTCTACCAACTGAGCTATCGGGGAGTGGAAGGTGAGTAGATCATAGTGTTGGCGCGCTATGGAATCAACAAAAAAAATCATTTCGGTTGCAAATAATAAATGTATTAGCGCAAAACTATAAAATTTATTAGGATAACCACATAAAATTTTGAAAAGAGATCTCAAGGATGAATATCGCTCACTCCAACGCACTCGGACGAATCAAAGCTCTTCCCTGTTGGTCTCGCCCTATTACCATCGAACCCCTTGTAGGGGGGCTGACGAATCTTAATTTTTTAGTTCAGCATTTATCCCAAAAATGGGTAGTGCGCCTTGCACAAGACATTCCTGTCCATGGGATCTCCCGACAAGCAGAACTTACGGCACTTCAAGCAGCGGTTGATTTGGGGTTTGCCCCTCCCCTTCTCTATACCGAAAACTCTATTTGGGTCACTCGTTACATTGAGGGGGAAGTTCAAACCACAAGCACTCTGAAAAACTCGAATCAGTTAAGCCGAGCGGCGGAACTCATAGCCCGTGTGCACCATGAAATGCCTCTCCACCTCCCCCTTCCGCACACTTTATTCTGGGTGTTTCATGTGAATCGCCATTATCTCCGGCTTCTGGGTTCTGAAGAATTAAAGCGCTATGAGGAAAGTAATCAGTTTCTAGAAAAAAAGTGTACCCCAAGGCCTTTGGTTTTCGCTCACAATGACTTGCTCGCTGCTAACTTTATTGATGATGGAAAAAAATTGTGGCTTATAGACTGGGAGTATTCCGGTTTTGGGGACCCTCTTTTTGATTTAGCAGGCCTTGCGGCCAATCAAGATTTTTCTATTCAAGAACAAGAAGCGCTTCTTGAAATTTACTTTAGGCAAAACGTAGATCCCACCCTTAAAAAGCAATTTGCGTTAATGAAATGCGCTGCTGCACTGCGTGAAATGCTATGGAGTATGGTGTCTCATCAGCATTTAAGGGTTATAGGCGTGAATTATCCTGTTTATACCGAACAAAATAGAGTGCGGTTTGAACAAGCGTATGAGGAATTAGGGAACTTAAGGTGAAGCAAAGAAACTCAAAATGGGTGGCCGGTGTGGATGAAGCGGGAAGAGGGCCGCTTGCAGGGCCTGTCATTGCAGCAGCCGTTGTTTTTTTTCCTTTTTGCGAGCTTCCCCTTTTTAAGGATTCCAAGCAACTCTCCCCCAAACAGCGACTCCATTTTTTTACCCTTATTCAAAAGGAAGCCATCGCTTTTGCAATCGGTCGTGCAGAGGTCCATGAAATTGACTCCCTTAATATTCATCATTCGACCCTGCTTGCCATGCAGCGTGCCGTTTTAGCGCTTCCACAGCTTCCCTCTCGAATTTATGTTGATGGTTGTCACGCACCTCTCCTCCCCTCGCGCGTTCATACCATCCCAAAAGGTGATGAGTGGATGCCTCTTATCAGCGCTGCTTCTATTCTGGCTAAAGTCACCCGTGACCAAGAAATGCTCCTCTTAGATAGAGAATACCCTCAGTATGGATTTGCACACCATAAAGGCTACCCCACAGAAGCGCATCACCACGCTTTGCAAAAATATGGCGCCACCCCCCATCATCGGCGCTCTTTTGGGAGGGTTCGAAAAATTTTAAATATGGTAAACTAAATTTCGTTATTTCTAAATCCTTAATCCTAAATCCTTAATCCTAATTTACATTATTGCCTATTGTTTACTGCCTCTTTTTTCTCTTGCCCAAACTCCCGGAGAGTGGACCTG
>JACQPQ010000013.1 GCA_016207405.1 Gammaproteobacteria bacterium
CATATTTTGTCAGCTAGACACTACACCTCGCCAACTAAAATTAAAACGAATGGGATTTCAATCAAATCAACCACTTGCGCAAGATGGGGAATTTTTTTATGGGAAAAAGTGCGGAAGTCAGGTGTAGAAGTATTGTTTTTCTCCACACGGCTCCTACGTGCTCACCTCTTTGAACTCCCCGTTTTAGTCGAATTTAAAAAAGCTAGTTAAATTACGGTTAGTGCATCTGTAATGCAAGGTCATGGGGTCACTTAAACAACCGTAAAAAAAATCTTTGAAAATCTCGCTTTAAAATAGGTGTATACATCTTTTCTCCAACTTTTTAAGTAATCGCTGTCGTGAATTCCACGACAGCGATTCTAACGGATGACAAATTCTTGGTTGCGATTAGAAATCGCCTGGCACATACAGATAGAATTCGAGCTAGATTATTTCAAACAGAGCAAATATTGCTCTTTAGAGAATGAATACTTTTGTGTACTGTTAGGGTACCCACATTAAAAGGAATCATCCATCATGTACAGGATTTTATTAGTCTCTGATACCCATGGAAACTTGGATAGAATAAACAGGCTTGCAGAAGAGACTCAAGCTGACTTCGTCATTCACGCAGGAGATTTTGGGTTTTACGATGAAGAAAGTAGCAGGCAGTTGAGCACCCGCGAATTACGCTTGCTCATTACCCACTCTCCTTGGGGGAAGGAGTATCCTCTCCATAAGCAAACCGAACGCGAGATACTCACTGACATTGTTCTAAAGCATCACCTGCTCGGTGATTTTCCAGAGTATCTGGCAGGCAAGAAACAATTTTCTGTGCCTGTTTACGCAGTATGGGGCAACCATGAAGATGCCGCAGTGATTCGAAAACTGCGGGAAGGTATGTCTATTCGAAACTTGCATCTACTGGATGAAAACCATATATATGAATTTCTAAACCAGGATACTTTCGAATTTTCACTGTATGGCCTGGGTGGCAATTTTCTGGCCAACCAAAGGTTGTTTGATCGCTCTCTAGCTGGGCAAGGAGGAAAAGTCTGGTCGACTCTTCACCAATTCGGGGTCTTATACCAAACGGTAAAGCATAAAGGAAAGGCCTCTATTTTTGTCTCTCACGTGAGCCCTGGGAAAGAACCATTGCTGACAGCTTTAATGGTCCAGTTTATGCCCAATTTTTGGGTGAGCGGGCATATGGGCGCTCCTTATACTTGTGTCTGGAATCAATTTACCATTCGCGAGATGGAGAAATCTTTGCAGTGGCTAAACACAGAAGTGGATTTTATCGAGAAAGAAAATCAGGCTGGGCGACTGTCTAGTGAAGCAGCATTAGCCTATGGACTCATCAAACAGCCTCCTCCCAAAGGCTGGTCTAAACAACTGTGGAATATCAATTTGCCTGACATTAAAGATGGGCATGCACTTTTAATCTTTGATGGAGGGAAATTTTCACTTAAAACAGAGTCTCATTAAGAAGAAACCAATAGCGCTTGCAATCGAGTTTTTTCTTCAGAAGAAAGCGGCTGGGTGCGAGACTTTTGCAAGAGATCTTCCACATTTTGTTGTTTTTTTACGGCGAGCAATTTCTTAAGGGCACCTTTTAATTCAAGACCGGCCTCCCCTTCTGACAATGTCGTTTGCAAAGGGATGAGCTGAGAGATTTGCTTCTCATAATCCGTTTCTCTTAAGTCTTCAAACAACGCAGCAAACGATAAAGAGGGGGAATGTTGTAATCTTTCCAAGATGTGCAAAAGCAATGCTATCCCTGGCAACTGAATGCCTTTGAGCCTTTCTGCCCCCTCCACCTTTTGGGCAAGCACTGGAAATTGCAAAAGCAACTGTATCGTCTTTTTAACTAAAGGCGTTGGAGGAGACAAAGAAACTGTGGAAAAAGAGGGTAACGTTCCCTCTGTTGTATGCTCTAGTGCTTTCTCAAGCACAGAACACTCAATATGCGTTTTTCGAGACACTTCCTGAAGAATAGGGTAGCGGATCATGAGATCGGAAGTTTTCTCAAGCTTTGATTTGATGAGCTGAATGAGCTTAATTTGTCCATCTACCTGAGTGAGATCACAGGCTCCACTCACACTTTCAACTAAAAAGGTAGCGAGCGGTTTCGCAGTTTTGATGTGTTTTTCGAATGAATCTTTGCCTATTTTTCGAACCCACGTGTCTGGATCTTCATTTTGAGGGAGAACCATAAAACGAATTTCATGTGGGTTCCCTAGAAAAGGAAGCGCGACATCCAGTGCTCTTGCTGCGGCCATCTGTCCTGCGGAGTCGCCATCAAAGCAGAATACAACAACGGGAGCATAACGAAAGAGCAACTCAAGGTGCTCTTTCGTTAATGCCGTTCCTAATGTGGCTACGGACGAAGTAATGCCTTGTTGGACAAGGGCAATGACATCCATGTAACCTTCCACGACTAAAAGATACGAAGGACGTTCACGTTTATGAACAATGGAATATAGTCCATAAAGCTCATACCCCTTATGAAAGATGGGTGTCTCCGGGGAATTGAGATATTTGGGTTTTTCATCCGCGGTAAGGACCCTCCCTCCAAAACCAATGGGATAGCCCTTACGATCTCGAATGGGAAACATAATGCGATTTCGAAATCTATCATAAGTGTGATCGAGATCTTTTTGAATGAGGAGCCCAGCTTGAATCCATCTTTCCGTTTGTTTTTTATCGATTGAAAACTGTTCGGATAAGGTGTTCCACCCCGGCGGGGCAAACCCTATTTCAAAGGTTTTGAGGATCGCAAGCGTAAGACCCCTTTCGCGTAAGTATTGCCTAGCGAATATGGCTTGCTCGCTTTTGAGAAGCACTTGGTGATAATAGCGAACAACCTTTTCAAGAATTTCAAATAGCCCTGTACTTTCATCTTTATTCTCTTTTTCCCCCCCCCCGCTAGGAAGTGTCATGCCCTGTTGGTGAGCCAGTGTTTTTAATGCCTCCATAAAATCCATTTTTTCGTACGCTATCAAAAAAGAAATGGCGTTGCCATGTGCTCCACATCCAAAACAATGATAAAACTGTTTATCGGGGGAGACCGTAAAAGAGGGTGTTTTTTCCTGATGAAAAGGACAGCAGGCTACCCAGCTTTTCCCAGCTTTTTTAAGTGAAAAAGATCCACCAATAAGGCTGACAATATCCACCTTGGCTAGCAACTGATCGATGAAACTCCGTGGGATCTTGAACGACATGCCTCACATTATTGGGAAATATAAGGAGATCGTCAAATAGGGGTTAGGGATTAGGGGTTTTTTAAGGGGTGGTATGCTACCATGAGTCCTAATGGCTATTTTTCGACCACATTTCCCTTTATTTCCTCCCTGGAAGCACAAAAAAGAAAGGGACTCTTTACAAGACAGGTTACCAGAAGGAAAACTTGGGGCTTGCCCCCATATTCTTACGCGCCCACAGCATGGAATATCCCGCCGCGACATGAATCCCAATGTTTTAAAAGTATTATACAGGCTGGTGAATGCAAAGTTTGAAGCCTATCTCGTGGGGGGGGGGGTACGGGATTTGTTGCTCAAAAAATACCCTAAAGACTTTGATGTCGTGAGTAATGCTACGCCCGAACAGATCCGAAAGCTCTTTACAAATTGCCGACTGATTGGACGTCGTTTTCGTTTAGCTCATATTTATTTTGGAAAGGAAATTATTGAAGTCGCAACGTTTCGAAGCAATGTCCCACCGCAAGGCGCCAAAGAGCACGAGTTTAAAATGGAAAGCGGCATGATCGTACGGGACAATATTTATGGAACCATCGAAGAAGACGCCCAACGGCGAGATTTTACAGTCAATGCGCTTTATTACAACATTAAAGATTTTTCAGTATTGGATTATACGGGGGGGATCACCGATCTCAACCGGAGGCTATTACGGTTAATTGGTAAGCCACAAGAGCGATACCAAGAAGATCCCGCACGGATATTAAGAGCCATTCGTTTCGCGGCCAAACTAGGTTTCCAACTGGAAAGCCAAACGAGGGACGCCATTCTAGAAACCAAGCATCTTTTAAAGCAAGTTCCACGCGCTCGATTGTTTGAAGAAGTTCGAAAGCTCTTTGGAGAAGGTTATGCGGCACCCTGCTTCGAATTGTTGCTTGAATATGATCTATTCGGAACGCTATTTCCTCAAACGTATGCCTGTTTACTTCAAGAAGGGCAAAGAGGCAAAACTTACCAGTTATTAAATGGGATGTTTGAGAATGCAGACGAACGCGTCGTACAACAAAAACCCGTAACGCCTGCTTTTTTCTTTGCTGTCCTCCTTTGGACAGTCCTCTCAAAACAAATCGCCAAACACCAAAGACAAAAACGAAAAAAATGGCGGTCGGCTTTCGAGTTGGTTGCTTCAGACGTACTGGACCAACAAATGAGCTGTGTCGCTATTCCTCGGCACTTTGTCTTACGTATGAAAGATATTTGGTTTCTCCAAGAGGTTCTCGTTGCTCGAGATCTCAATAGAATTTTGGACTGTTTTCACCACAGCAGTTTTAGAGCTGCGTATGATTTATTAACCCTCAGAAGTCAGATGGAAGAAGAAGCTTTGAGAGAACCGGTCAAATGGTGGACTCGCTTTCAAAGCCTGTCGGATGAAGGGCGAAATGCAATGATTGCAAATTTAAAAAGACATTCCGACATGCGCTAGAATTTAGGGCTTGCTTTGATGAAGCAACCACTTTGAAAATTCTGTAATAGAAAGCGGTGGACTAATATAGTGGCCTTGCACTCTATCGCACTTTAAGCTTTTAAGACGCTCGAAAATTTTTTCATCATCGACGCCTTCCCCCACGACCTGTAATCCTAAATTGTGGCCCAATTCTATGGTAGATTTCACAATAATTTCGTCGTTTCTATCGACCAACATATGGGTAATAAACGAGCGGTCAATTTTGATTTCTTGCACAGGAAGCTTCTTAAGCTGCGCCATAGAAGAGTAGCCCGTCCCAAAGTCATCAATAGAGAGTTGAATCCCCATAGCAGAAAGTCCATTTAAAACCGTAATGGCACGTTTAGGATCTTTCATAATGGCGCTTTCCGTCACTTCACACATTAAACATTTTGGGGGAACGCTGATGGTATTAAACAACTGTTCTATTTTGTGAACCAGCTGAACATCCATTAAGTCTACGGTTGAAATATTAACAGAAGCCTGAAGTGGAATGTTCAAACTTTGCCACTCATAACACTGCTTCAGAGCGCTTTGTAAGGCCCACTGGGTAAGGTATCGCACATGTCCTGTTTGCTCAGCAATGGGGACAAAAGCTTCCGGATTGATGAGCCCATGTTTAGGATGGATCCACCGGACTAAGGCTTCCACTTGCGTGACTGCCGATCCGATAAGGTCAACTTTAGGCTGATAGTACAATACCAATTCATTGTTTTTTACGGCAGATTTGAGTTCCCCCATGATAGACAAGCGCAGTACGCTGTGTTTGTCTAATTCCTGGTCGTAAATTCGGAAATGACTTTGCTTATCTCGTGCTTGTTCCATGGCAATATTTGCCTTTTGAAGGAGTAAGGTCGTGTTCTTTGCATGATCGGGGTAAAGCGCTATACCCATCCGAATCGTCAACTCTAGTGCCAGGCCTCCTACCCCAAAAGGTTTATTAAAGATCTCTTGCACTTGCTCTGCGATAGTCGCGACTTCTTGTTCAGAGGTATTGGGTAAAAGGAGAGCAAATTCATTCCCTCCCATTCGAGCAATCAAATTCACGTGCCTAAACGCATATGATAATCTTTGGGCAAGTTGCTTGAGTAATTGGTCTCCCGTGTGATAGCCCAAGGTATCATTGATCTCTTTAAAACGGTCAATGTCCATAACCAATATAGAGATTTTGGACTGATTTTGATGTGCAAGCTTCAGGGTTTCCCCGAGTCGCTCTTGAAAAAAGTTGCGATTGGCTAAACCCGTGAGATGGTCATAAAAAGCGCGATATTGAATTTCACGTTCACGCTTTTGGATAACTTTTTGCATGCGGTTAAATTCCTCTGCAAGCTCTGCAATTTCTGAAGGAAGATTCAACTTAAGCGGTTCTATTTTAGAACTTGCCGTCATATCTTTAATTTTAGAGAGCAGTAGTCGCAGTGGGGAAGTCACCCCTTTTGCAAGCCACCAACTAACGAAGAAGAAGATTAAAACGGCACTTAAAAAAAGCCCTGCGAGACGCAATTCGAGTACGGCCATAACCTCATCGGCACTCTCGAGGGGCAGTAAAAAAAAGCCTATAAGGGTTGTGGGTTGTTCGCTAAAGACGCTCGGAACAAGAAGCCATTTTTGTTTATACAAGACAACTTCTTTTGGTTTTTGGGCGAGAGGAAGTGTTTGGGTTGTCACTTCATCGATTAAGACTTGCTGAAAAACTTCATTCAAGTTAGAAGCAATGACACGCCACCTCGTTTCTTTTGTTTGCTGCAAAAAAGCATAATCCAGATGCGTCGTTTGGCTCAATTCGTGCAGCCAAACATCATCGACCCAAAAATGGATACATAACCACGTCGAGTTTTTCGCCTCGAAAATGGGAACTTGAATTGTTTGGTAAAGTTCTTGGGCAAATACCGTCACCCCAACCTCGGAAGTTTCTAAAGAAGGGGATGGACAAGCGAATGTTCTTGTCGAAAGCATTCGTTTTGAGCTTTCTGCAAGTGCCGTACTCCCTTCGACTACTTTCCAGGAAGCCTCCACATTTTTGTGTGGGATATGTTGTGTGATGTGCGCGAAAATGGCCGATACATTCCTTGACTTTACTGCTTTCTGAAAAGATTCTTCTTGAACTAAAATCGTAACCATCTGGAAAAACGTTTGTCGATGAAGGATAAGCATTTTTTCAAAGGTCGCAACACCTGCAAGCAATTGATGCATCATGTCTTCTTGGATGTGCGCTTTATTGGTTTTTAATACGACGTATGACGTGGCCAGAAAGGACACACTAATGAGCAAAACAAAGAGGAGAACGATTTTTGCCTGAATGCTTAATGCTTGCATGATGTCAATCTAAGTATGTTTTTTTCGTAACCGCTCGCGTCCCTACTTTTCCAGTGTTGTTTGGTTTTACAGATAATGGTTGGTATAAGTATAGCTCGTCAAAAACGAAATCAGGTGATTGCTTCTGCAAGTTTCCATAAATTTTACAGGTCTTACGCATGCGATTTGAAGGGGGGGGTGCGGCATGTTTTTTATCGCGAGAATGTAGGATAGAAGATAAGATGTTATTATAAAAATGTGCGGCCATTGCCTAAAACAAAAGCAACTACGGAGCTTGCCAAACGATATGTTTGGTGGAGATCAAGTCATGGGGCACTTCAGCATCCAGAGATCTTAATTGCTACTATTATGAATCAGGGAACCTGGAATGATATTCAATTACTTCGAAAAACAGTTGGCAATAAATCCTTACGGCAAGTTTTGAAACAAGCCCCGCCCGGTTGTTTTCATTATCGTTCTTGGGATTATTGGCATCATAAGTTTCATATGTCCCCCATTCCTAAACTCCCAAAACGTAAATTTGCATGAAGCCAATACTAAAAATTTTGCCTCCTCCACAAAAAATACTATGGCCTAGACTCAAAACTATTCCAAAACAATTTGTTTTATATGGTGGGACAGCCATCGCTTTACAGTTGGGGCATCGTCAGTCAATCGATTTTGATTTTTTTTCAGCAGCACCTCTTAACAAGACATTTTTGCTTGCTCAAGTTCCTTTTTTGCAACAAGCAGATTGTGTTCTGCCTGAAATAAATACCCTTGATTGCTATCTGAAAAACTCTAAAGGAAGTATCAAAATCCAATTTTTGGCTGGATTGGAAAAAAGACAAGGACGAGTAGATGTCTCCTTGGTATGTGAAGACAATCAACTACAAGTTGCTTCATTACGAGATTTATTAGCTACCAAATTAAATACTATCCAAGGACGCGCAGAAGCTAAAGATTACCTCGATATTCATGCCATCATTCAATCAGGCATTTCTTTAGAAACAGGCCTTGCCTGTGCGCGTGCAATTTTTGGAATCCATTTTGATCCAAGCACTTCACTTCGAGCACTTTGCTCTTATCGAGAAGGAGATCTTCCAGAAATTTCTAAAAAAATTCAGAAGCAACTTATTAAGGCAGCTACTTCCATTGAAAAAATTCCCCCAATGAAAGCCATTTCTCAAACTATTTAATTTAACCTCCGAATTCCGGGGACCCGTCCCAAAGTGACCGAATGGCGGCAATGCCTTAGCTTCGCTAACACTGTCGGCTGCTCGCCCGCTTTAGCAAGCTGGCCTACAAAGCTGGAGGTATTACGAAATGGTTTGCATTTACATTGACGGTACGCTAGCTTTCCAAAATGGATGCTAAGCTTGTATTGCAAGGAGTAACGTTTGTTTGGGATAAGAAAAAAGCCAGCATAAATCTCAAAAAACATGGCGTCTCTTTTAACCAAGCATGTGAAGCGTTTTTTGATCCTTTTTTAAAAGTGGTAGACGCCAGTCGTCACTTTGAAGGAAGAAATGCAATAGTGGGCTATAGTAGGAAAAGTCAATTATTGTTTGTTGTTTACCGAGAAAACAAAGAAGATATTTTTCGAATTATTTCAGCGCGAAAAACAACTAACCCAGAACGAAGCGACTATGAGAATCTCTGAACTTAAAAAACGTTTAAAAAAAAATAGGCCTATGGCTACTATTACGACTAGAATGCCACAGGATGTAGTGAGTCATTTAAAGCGGTTGGCACCACTCTTTGGGTTTATGGGGTATCAACCATTATTAAGATATTACATTGGCAAAGGTTTAAGAGAAGATATTGAACGTCTAGAAGAACCTAATATTAAATTGTTGGTAAAAAGTTTGAAACGTCACGGAGTCAGGGCGAGCATCATAAAGGAAGCTTTAAGCGAAGCTCATACAGAATCAATGGGGTCAGCTCCACAGTGACCGAATGGCGGCAATGCCTTGCCCTCCTGCTTGCCATACGCGTGGGAGATGCGCGGGGGCGAGCCCTCCTATGGCATACACGGGGAATGGAACGGGTTCGATTAAATCTTGGAAGGTTTTCCATCCTAAAGGAGATACACCCGGATGGCTCTTGGTTTTTAAAACTGGGCCTAACATAGCAAAATCGACGCCGAGTTCTTCTGCACGTTTCAATTCTTTTTCGTTATGACAAGAGGCAGATAAGAGTTGCACTTCTTTTGGACACTCTTTTTGTAAAAAAAGCTGCTCGGAAGTTAAGTGCACGCCATCTGCACCTAGAATAAACGCCTTTTTGCGATGGCCATTCAATAAAATTTTGCATCCTTTTGCATGGCAGAGACTAATTACGGCCTTTGCTATCTCGCCATACAATGCTTCTGGAAGAGATTTTAATCGGAGCTCTACGAGACAAATGCCGTTTTTAACTGCCTTCTCCAAAGTAGACAGAAAACGAGCTTGCTGTTTTGGGCTATAAGGAAAAGGCAAATCTGGCGTCACAAGAACAAGCGAAGGCAAAGCAAGATGGGAAAACACGAGTGCTATTGTACGCCAATCGTGTAAATCTCAGCATCACTCAAACCAAGGTCTTCTAGGGACATATCTTTGTGGAAGAGTGGAAGGAGCGTGAGGTGAAGAAGGGGCATTTTAATTTCGCCATGACAACCTCTCGGGTTTTATTCCTAGAGGAAAACCCGAGAGGTTATTTCATCTCATCTATATTGGCTATTGTGTGAACTTGGGGCCCACTATACTCTTATATCCAAGTTCGCAGGAATATAGGTACAATGAATGATTCACCATGAATTACTTCAAGCTCACCGAACTTTCTCTTCACAATAAACGTCTCCTTATTCGCTCTGATCTGAATGTTCCTATAAAAAATGGAGAAATTACCGATCCCTCGCGCATACAGGCGTCGATACCGACTTTCCGGTTTGCTTTAGAACACGGCGCAAAAAGTATTCAGGTGTTGTCTCATTTGGGCAGGCCAACGCCAGGAACATGGCAAGCGGAATATTCTCTAGAACCTATTGCCAAAAAAATCGAAGTTCTTCTCCAGCACCCCGTTTTTTTTGCAAGAGAATGGATCGATGGCCTCGCTTACCCATCGACTGGTCTTACGCTGTGTGAGAATGTTCGGTTTTTAAAAGGGGAAACAGAAAATGACGCGCACTTAAGCCAAAAGATGGCGGCTTCCTCCGATCTCTTTGTCATGGATGCCTTTGGGGCTGCTCACCGAGCCCATGCTTCGACTCATGGCGTAGCTCACTTTGCAAAAGAAGCTTGTGCGGGGATGCTGCTTACCCAAGAACTGCAAGCCCTTCAAACAGTATTGCACTCTCCCAAACGGCCTTTGGTCGCTATTGTGGGGGGCGCTAAGGTTTCCAGTAAGTGTGAGATCTTGGAGTTTTTACTCGCTAAAGTAGACCGTCTTATTTTAGGGGGGGGCATTGCCAACACTTTTCTTAAAGCACTCGGAAAATCCATTGGCCGCTCGCTATTCGAACCCAAGTACACTGAAACTGCCCAAAGACTTCTTCAATTGGCAGAAGAGAAAGGGGTGCGTATTTATTTACCTCTTGATGTGAAGGTGAGTCAAAAACTTGAAGAAAATGCAAAATCTATTTGCTCTTCTGTAGACGAAGTGAGAGAAGAAGATTCTATTTTTGACATTGGCCCACTATCGCAAGCGCACTATGCAAGGGTGATCTCGCAGGCAGGAACTCTGCTTTGGAACGGTCCCGTAGGTGTTTTTGAATGTGCTCCATTTTCTGAGGGAACTCGTGCCATCGCTATGGCCATTGCTGAAAGTTCTGCTTTTTCTGTCGCGGGTGGGGGAGAGACGCTCGCAGCCATTCGGCAGTTTCATGTCAGCGAACGACTGGACCTCGTTTCAACAGGAGGGGGTGCTTTTTTAGAGGTCATTGCGGGTAAAGCGCTTCCTGCCGTAACGGCGTTAGAACAAAAGTTCAAAGATGCACAGAAGAACTAAAATCATTGCGACCCTAGGGCCTGCTTCTTCTACCCCAGCACTTATCAAAGATCTGATCCAAGCGGGGATCGATCTGTTTAGAATAAATTTTTCTCATGCCAGATCGGACGACTACAAAATTTGGGTCGAAACCATTCGTCATATTTCAAAGGCAATAGGCAAAGAAGTCGGTATCCTAGGTGATCTACAAGGGCCTAAAATTCGGATCCGCTCTTTTCAAGAAGGATCTATCGTTTTAAAAGAGGGAGATCACTTTATTTTAGATGCAGAACTGTCAGAACATGCGGGAACCTCTAAAAAAGTAGGTTTGACTTATAAAACGCTTCCTCAAGAGGTGGGTCGTGGAGACTCCCTCCTTGTAAGCGATGGACGTATTGAACTCTTGGTTCAAAAGGTCAAAGGCAAACAAATTATTTGCAAAGTATCGATGGGCGGAATACTGGCCTCTCGTCAGGGTATTCATAAAAAAGGAGGAGGGGTTCACGTAGCGCCTTTAACCGCAGAGGATAAGCGAAACATTCACCTCGCGGCACACCTTTCGTTTGACTATCTTGCGCTGTCCTTTCCACGAAGTGCGCAAGATCTCATCAAAGCACGCAAAATCATGACCGTTGCACAGTGTTCTTCTGCACTCATCGCAAAAGTAGAACGTCAGGAAGCCCTTAATTCTCTCGATGAACTGATTGAAGCATCGGATGGTGTTATGGTGGCGCGGGGAGATCTCGGTGTTGAAATCGGTGACGCCGAATTACCGGCTGTTCAAAAGCGCATTATTCATCGCGCCCGCCACTTCGACCGCACCGTCATTATTGCAACTCAAATGATGGAAAGCATGATCGAAAACACCACGCCCACACGCGCAGAAGTTTTTGATGTCGCGAATGCTGCTGCGGAAGGCGTGGATGCGGTTTTGCTCTCTGCAGAAACAGCAGTTGGAAAACACCCCGTCAAGGTTATAGAAGCGGTACATCGTATTTGTTTGGGTGCGGAAAGAGAGCGTGCAACTCAAGTTTCATCGCATCGGTTAGAAAAAACTTTTGTTCGGATTGATCAAACGATTGCCATGGCAGCGATGTATGCTGCCAATCACGCATCCATCAAAGCCATTGTGACTTTTACGGAATCCGGGGCAACTCCCCTTCTTATGTCGAGAATCAACTCGCCCGTTCCTATTTTTGGATTTACTCGAGATCTGGCAACCGTTCGTAAAATGACGTTATATCGGGATGTCATTCCTATTCACTTGGATTTTACGCATTACAATGCAGTGCAATTAGGCGAGCGGGCTATACATGAGTTGGTGAAACGCAAAGTGGTTCAAATGGGAGATTGGATTATCCTGACGCGCGGTGACATCGTTGGCATTCATGGGGGAACCAATCGCATAAAAATTGTTCGCGTAGGAGATGCGTTGGGGGCTTAGTTAGGATTTAGGAATTTCACGTGGAGAAGGTACTTTTTAAAGCTACCCACATCTGGCGCCAATGCGGTAAGGAGATTCGGTAGTGAAGTGTATTCCAGCCCGCTCGTTCGATTTCTGACAGTAGACAAAAATAAATAGCGGCCATTATTTGCCCGGGTTTTTGACCAGATTTATCGCATGGTGCCAAGAGCGAGAGTGCTACCGCATATTCTTTCCTTGCCCGTTCCCCTTGAAAAGCGAGCAAGCGCGCCAACGACTCGCTCCATTTTCGATTAAAAATTTCTTGTGGCGTGACTTGGTACTCACCACAGTCTTGCAAAGGTAAATACAGCCTTCCCCTGCTCCCATCTTCTCCTACATCCCGAATGATATTGATAAGCTGCAAAGCAATGCCTAAGTGCTTGGCGTAGCGCTCTGTATTCGGGGATTCGTAACCTAAAATTGTAGCGACACAGATCCCCACAGCCCCCGCCACTCGATAACAGTAGAGTTTTAAGTCTTCAAACGTTTGATACGGATCATGCTGGATGTCCATTTCCATCCCCGAAATAATTTCAAAAAAAAGAAGCGGTGAAAGCTCAAAAAAGGGTTTTATTTTTTCTTGAAATGCAAGTCCGATGGGATGCTCTGCGTTTCCTTCAAACATCTTATGGACTTCTTGCCGCCACCATAAGAGCTTCATACGGGCTAATGCTTTGTCAGAGACTTTATCAACGCTATCATCCACCGCTCGGCAGAATGCATACAAAACTATCAAGGCTTCTTTTTTAAGGCGCGGTAAAAATAAGACACTGGCTAGGAAATGAGAACGTGTACGGCGTACTAGATCTTGGCAATAGTGATAAGGTGTCATGGTATTTTCTGTTTTCGATGTTCTTCGCAACAAAAATACTGCAAAACCTGCCCCTTTTCATCATGGACGCAAATGGCTTCCTTTTCAGGAATATGTAAAGAACAGACATCACAGCTAACCATGGAGGTCACTCCCTTTCGATCTTTAGAAAGGGGAGGCGCCTTCTTAAACCGTCTAAACATACGCCATACGCTAACGACCAGTAGAAGTAGTAAAAATAGTCTCATCATAGTTTGTGTCTCATATCTCGAAAGGAAAATCCAATTAAAGGATGAGGGTAGTTTTTTGCGAGCGCAAGCACCTTATAAATTTCCCCCATTTCGGAAGGATGAGTGAGCCGTTCGACTTGTTGGGTAAAAAGCGAATGCTGGGTTTTAGATAGCCCTCGTTCAGCTGCAATTTCACACCCGAGTAAAAATAAGGCCTGTGTCGTAAAGCCGCTCGCCTCAAGTCCCGCTTTCACTGCACACTCTGAGAGAAATGTAAAATCAACATGGGCAGTGATGTCTTGCATGCCGGGCAAAAAGAAAGGATTACTATGACAGCAATGTTGATAGAAACAGGTCAGAGTACCTTCTCGCCGCTCTCCATGATAGTACTCATGCCCTGGATAGCCATAGTCGATAAAGAGAATAACACCTTGTTTCATAGTCTTTGCCAATGCGTTGACCCAGTCTCGGGAAGATAGGTTAATCTCCGAAGTATATCCAAGAGGTAAATGATAGGTATTCTGGAGTTTTTCTCCCAGGATCTTAATTTCTTCTGGAATAGGAGCCGTTTCTATCCAGGCAAGAGAATGGAGCGCGTCCCGCGTTACACAGCAGGAGGCAATCCCTTTTTCGGTAATACGGAAACGGTGCACTGGAAGCGCATCCAACCATTCGTTCGCAATCACTATGCCTTTAAAATCAAGCGGGAGAGAATCGACCCATACACATCGTTCAAATAGAGAAGGTAAAGAGCTCTGAATGAGCTGCTGTTGGCATTTTTTTAAGTTTTTGCTCGTCTCAAGTAAATAATAAACCGTAGGTAAGGTATGGAGGGACTCGAGTGTTTTCAGAATATCGCGAGCGAGCGTGCCGAGGCCCCCGCCAATTTCGAGCAAAGCAGCTTCCCCAGGCAAACGATGCAAAATTTCACAGCACTGTCTTGCCATACATTCTGCAAAGAGAGGGGAGAGTTCAGGGGCTGTAATGTAATCGCCTTCTTTTCCAATTTTAGGTCGTTCAGTGTTGTAATAACCCTCTTCACTGTACAAAGCGATTTCCATAAACTGGGCAAAAGAAATAGCACCCCCTTTATGGGCAATGGCTTCTATAAGGGCTTGTTGAACTTTCGAGGGATTACTATTATTTTTCAAAATACTGAAGTTTATTGGGAATATCTTTCCACTCATCCGCATCGGGGGGGGGATCTTTTTTAGCGGTAATGGTGGGCCATCGTTTTGCGCATTCTGCATTGAGCTTGACAAAATGTTTTTGGGGATCGGGAACATCATCTTCTGGAAAAATAGCTTGAACAGGGCACTCAGGCTCACAGAGTGCACAGTCTATGCACTCGTCTGGATTGATAGCCAAAAAGTTGGGCCCTTCCACAAAACAGTCAACAGGACACACCTCTACGCAGTCCGTATATTTGCATTTAATACAGCTTTCAGTGACAACAAAAGTCATGGTAATGCCTTTACTCGAATGGTGGGGAAGGTGGTTTACTGTGTATTTTCTTCTGCCTTTGCGAGCGTCCCCGAGCGACGTAGAGTTTTTCAGGTAAAAATGCAGGATGCATTTTTAGCGCGCTGGAGGCAGGATGCCGACTGCGCGCGGCCTGAAAAATTCTAGGAGCGCAGGGGACAAAAGCGAGCAGCAGGCAGCAGAAAATATACAG
>JACQPQ010000014.1 GCA_016207405.1 Gammaproteobacteria bacterium
AACTGTAATCAGATGTACGTGGTTTGGCATCAGACAATAAGCCCAGACCTCGATCTTCAGGCGAGAGCACCATTTCGCCATCAACCGAATGTAAGTCCGATAGTCTTCTTCCTGAAAAAATGTTTGTTGCCGACGGTTTCCGCGTTGTGTGATATGGTGTGGAAAACCTGGAGCAACCACTCGTGCCATTCTTGCCATGTCGCGAGAGTATGCCAATCGTTAAAAAGTGTTAATAATTAAGTATGGTGTCCCCGGAATTCTTTCCGAAGTATGGTGTCCCCGGAATTCTTTCCGGAATTCTCCGGAATTCTCCGGAATTCTCCGGAATTCTCCCCGAATTCTCCCCGGAATTCGTGTCCCCGGAATTTGCCCGGAATTCGTCCCTTATAACGGTGAACTGCAGCCACTGAGCTTACGCTGTGACCATTCTTAAGAAACAAGGAGGAACTTCAATCTAATTTGAGCTCACCAAATATCATTTCTTCTTCTTCGACCAGCTTCTCAATACAAGAATCAATAACTTCCTTATAAACACAAAATCGATCAATCATCATATCTTCAGAATTCTTGCCGGATTGCCGCTTACCTCTTTTCCCTGGCGATATCTTAGCTAAAGATTCCCGATCAACATTCCATCTCCTATCACTAATTACTTTTTGTAGATGGTAACGGCAAGGTTGTCCTCCTGATACGTAGTAACCATTCGGCATTTTTCCATTCTCTAACCTTACGATCAACACGAAAATATCAAAATCTCGCCAGTCGATTTCAATCTCAACACCTATTTTTTTCAGCATCCATGTAATAGAAGTTGACCAGTACTCTTCGTTAGCAATAGGTTTTGTAAAACCAAACGCGTAGAGACTTGATAATAAGGCTATTATTCTTTCTACGATTTTGTTTTTTAGTGCATGATTAGAAGTCAAGGCCTTGTACCCCCCCTTGACTACCGTTCCTTTCAAATACTTTATTGTAGTTGTCATATCTATTTAAATTACGGCGCTCCATCTCATAGAATGGACTACTTTTACCGGTAGCTGAGCGTCTTTTAAAATCAGGACCTATATCTATAACTTCCCGTCCATTTCGCATTTGATCTCGTATCCAACGGTCATTCTTCTTCATACCTAAATCAAAGTCAAAAGGATCATTTTTCCATGGACGATACGCGTGCCCACCAGTTTTATCAGCATACTGATTAACACGTTTCATATTCTCACCAATAATTATTGATTTCTGGCCTGCTGCCTTTGCAATCCCCATCCCCCCCGGCATAAAAGGAACTGCAGTCGCGATGGAGTCAAAGGCAGCAGCACCAAAATTTCCCCAAGAAGGATTCTGAATAAATTGAGTGATGCTGAAGGATAAACTCGTTAAATCCCAAAGCGTTTCCGCAAAAGTACCTTGGGGATCTTTATAGGTATAAGGATTATTGTTTGCGTAAGTGTATCGATTAAAACTCTGAGTGTTGCTTTCGGTGAAGTGAACCGGGTCTAAACTGATAAATCTTGCTATCTGTGGGTCGTAATAACGAGCGTTTAAATAAATAAATCCCGTTTCTGTGTCTTCTGTTTTCCCCATGTACCATTGATGATTGTCTTTACCGCCTTTTTCTAGTCTTTCGCCATAGGGTTTGTATTCTTGTTGCCAAGCAATTTTTCCTTGGTTGTCACTTTGTGCGATGGGAGAACCTAAAATGTCTGTGTGGAAGTAAACCGTTCTGTTTATTCCGTTCTGTCTGTCTACTCGTGCTACTAGCTGGTCATTGAGATAAATGTATGAAGTTTGTTTTTGAGGCGTGTGTTCAACTAGAAGGTTGCCTTGCGGATTATGGAGGGTAAAAGTAGCTTCCTCTCCCTGTTGAATAAGAGTCCTATGATTGTTTCCATCATATCGATATAGCACTTTCGGGTTTTCACTTAAAAGCGCTGTGAGGTGGGAGGCTTCATCAAAAGCAAATACTCTGTCCCCTCTGACGGTAAGATTTCCTTTCGTATCGTAAACAAAATTGAGGGCCTGACTCCCAGTGACTTCTTTGAGCTTGTTCTCTTCCGAATAGTGATAGTCTAAAACGTCTTGCCCTATCGTTTTCTTTGTCAGATTACCGCCTTCATCATACTGAAAACTGCCTTCGCCCCAAGGGCCTTTGGCTTGGATCAGTTGGCTAATACCATCGTAAGTGAGTGTTTGAGTGTCGCTTTGTCTTTGTATGTGTGTGACATTCCCTTGCTCGTCATATCGGTACCGCTGTTCTATCAAAGACTCCCCATTCTTTTGGGTGAGAATTTTCTCTGGCCACAGCCTCTTATTTTGAAAGAACTTCGTAGTCAAATCATTTTTGGTATAAAAAACTTTCAGTTGGCCATTGGGGTAATACTCGATGTCTTTAACCATTCCCCCCATTTGGGTAGGTCTCCCAAATGCATCCGGGTGATAATCGAGTGTTAAGCCCGTAGGATAAGTCAAAGACTCTAAATGGCCTTCTGCATCATACGTATAAGAAAAACTAAACGTCGCGTCATTGACCTTTAGTGTTTCCTCCAAGGGTTGATTGACTTCGTTATATCGGTAATGCCATTCCGTTGGTTCCTTTTTAAGGCGAGTCAGATTGTTGTTTTTGTCATAATGATAAATAACGCTCGTCGTTTGCTTGGGATAATCGATTTTCGTTAGTCGATTGAGCCCATCATAGCGGTAATGAATAGGTTCTTGATCTTCAATTCCCTGGCTGATTTTGTTTCCAATGGCATCGTAAGCGTAGTGGGTCCAACCCACTTCTGGGTCATATCGTTTTTGAAGGAGTTTTGGGCGGTCTTTTTCGTATTGAAGAATTCTTGTCACCCGCCCTTGTTTGATACTCGTTATATTCCCGAGTTTGTCTCTGGTAAGAGAGGTAGCCTTCCAAGTTTCTGGGGATTTTGTGATGTGATCTTTTTGTTCTATGAGTTCTTTGTGGTTGGGTTCTCCAAAAATCCTGTATTGAAGAAGGGTTTTATACCCATTGGGATGAGTGATGGTCGTTTGGTTGACATCGTAACGGTAAGTGGTTTCGCTGTTGTCTCCCGTATGAACTATTTTAAGAGGTCTATTTAAGGCATCATAAGTGGTTTTAATCCCTATCGAACGATTAGATTCTTCACTCGGCTCAGACTGGAAAATCACTCGACTCAAAGCATCATATTCAGTCTGCGTGATAATGTGTGGGCTGCTGTGGATATCTGCCTTTTCAATTTGAATAGGCCGCTCTAATGCATCTAAAGTGGTGGTTTCTTGGTAAGCCCCGCGAGTGAGAGTTTTTAACCTTGGATTTTTCCACTCAATCGTTGTGGGTTCTTGAATGGGAGGAATGATTTTGGTAAGTCGATTTAATGCATCATATTCATAAGCCGTGTGATGTCCTTCCCCATCTTCTTCTTCCGCTACCGTTCCCGTATCGTTTATCTTTTTCTTAAGAATAACCCCTTCCGGTTGAATAATCGTTTGGGGTTGCCCGCGATGGTAGTCTTCGTAAGTGATGCTCTCATCTTGACCGCCTTTGTTCCAGATTTTGGTCTTTAAATCGCCTGTTGGATGATATTCAAATTGAGTAGTGATGCCGTATTCGGTAAGTTTGATAAGATTACCCCGTTCATCGTAGTCTCGAAGAATAGTCCCGCCTTCTTCGACTCGTTCGTCTTTGGGAAGACCAATCAGCCAGAGTTCAGAACTTGTTTTATTAAAAACAGTGCGCTCTGTGGTTCTCGATTCTGTGCCCGTTTCTACTACTTTTTTAGGATTACCATAAACATCATAGTCTTGGTATTCCGTTTGGTATTTTCCGTCGATAGTCGTTTTTACGAGATTTTTGTGAATGCCTTGGTTTAAAAAGGTGTACCCTTGCCTAGGAATACTGCTGTCACCAAATGGTGGGGAAGATGCCCACTCATAAATTTCTTTTCGAATGGGCGTAGAGCTTCCGTGATTATACAAGCTCCGTGAATAAGGAAGCCCAAGTTTCCAGTCAGCCGTTCGATAAAATTCATGAACTTCTTTGTGCTCTGGACCATGGATAGTCGTTATTGTAAAACCCCCTTGACCAGAAAATTGATATCCCCAGCTCGCTTCTTTCAAGTGAGGGCCTTTAACTGTTCGCCCAGCTAAAGCGGGAATTTGGTAAATGGATTTGGCTCCAACAAAATGTCCGGCTGAAATAAATTGGGCCATGTAATCAATGGTTGCTCCTGTTGGGGTTTCTACATGGGTTAAATGACGGGGTGCAACAAGATTTCCATAACTATTGAAAAGCCGAAGTCCTTGGTTCTGGTATTGCCAGGCATGTCCATCCGGACGGATGACCTTTACTAGCCCTTCTGTAGATTGATATTGATACTGCCAAGCTCTTGAATCAGACACCATTTTTTCAAGGAAAAGCCCCGTTGCATTATCGTAGAAAAATTCGACCGTTCGACCATCACTTGCCGTAATTTTTTCTAGTCGATGAAGCGTGTCTTTGTTTTCATTACCCCAAGAAGCGGGATGAAGCGCATCTCTTTGAAAAGTATGGTAATGATACTGCAGGCGATTTCCATGGAGATCTTCTACCATACTCGCTCGAATGATAAGCCAGCTTGGAGACAAAAGGCCTCTGCTACGCCAAACACCATGTTGACGTTCTACCTTATCTAGCCAAAACCGTCGACCATCTGGAGCAGTGACAAGAAATACATCTTTATCGTATTGATGTACTTTCCTAAATGGCTCATCCACGTTTTGAAGAATCGTTTTTAATTCATCGGAGGTTTTGCACTCGACTATCCAATTGTCCGCCGTCGCATAGCGGGTAATTTCTGGAAACTGACTGGCGTCTTTAAGTTGAAAAAAAAGCTCTCGCGCAGGTTCTCCTGGGATCACGAGTTGTAAACCCGACCAGAAACCACCTGGCCATAAGAAACCAAACATAGTGGAAAATGGAGAATCACATAGGCTGCCTTTCCAGGTGTAAGGGTTTGTAAATTTCCAGGAATAAGATTGAAGTTCTCCTGAACCTGCGGGATGTCCTTCAACTGCGACGATGATGCGAGGTACTTCGAGTTGCCAATTAACGATGTCCAAAAGAGGTGGAATGGCAGTCTTATTAAAAGAACGGCTGACTGCAATGTCCAATTTGCCATTTCCTGGAATAACAAGGTCAGTAGTTTCCCAGTAAAAAGTACCTGTGCGAAGGTCGATGTGTTCGCCTTCGATTAAACCAGCATTGGTAACATTGATTTTTCCGAGGTTGGTCGCATTGAGAATATCAGCGGTGTCTGCGTATGAAGAGGAAAGAAGAAAAGCCCACGAAAAAATAAAAAAAAATGTTTGAGAAAAAACTTTAAACGGTGAACCCAATTTATGCCACCTTAAAAATTTGTACAAACAATTAAGATCAGCACCTTAGCATACTTTCAAGGTTAAAAAAAATTTTTTAACCTTCCCCCTGACGTAATATGGTTTGAGAAACAAATTCTATCATTTTTGTAACCATTCGTGCGCCAAGATAAGTCTAACTGATCTTGCAGGTGAAAGTCCTGTCATAGAAGGGGAACTGATCCCACTATGTAGCGAGTCTTGCGTCAACGTAGGCAACGAAACTGACGAAGCGTAGACAGCGAAATTGGCGAGCCGAAACCCGAAGCGCAAAGGGTGAACGTGATAGCCTCGAAATACATATCTCGTGAGAGCAGATGGGGTGAATAGCCCAGCAAGCAACAGAGGGTTAGCAGAAACTAAATCAGGAATATCATCTGCAAACACTCTCTCACCGGGGTCTTGGGCGTCAGCGAGCCAGTAGAGATAAGTTGAGGAACTTGGGAAGTCCATAGACTTCTGGAAGGAACCAGTATGCGAAGTACAAGTGGCAAAACCATAAGGCTTCGAGTATGGGTTTATGGATGGCGGAGTCGGCCATAGGAGCTGCGATACGAGTAATGACCGTGGAGCGAAGGGCCGGCAGATAGTGACAGCTGGAGAGTGAAACTTATGCCCGTACAATCAGACTACGGAAATCAAAAGACGACGAAACTCGAAGGCATAGGCAAGCGAGCAAGGTTCAGGAAAGACACGGTGTTCAACAATATTGGACATGTGGTGGATTTGGATCTGCTACGCGAATGCTACCGACAGCTGGATGGAAAGAAGGCGGTTGGTATAGATGGCAAGACCAAGGCAACCTACGGGAAGAAGCTGAAAGAGAATGTAGAAGGTCTTTTGGCGCGCATACGTAGGAACGCATACAAACCTCAAGCCTCACGGCTAGTGGAGATACCGAAAGAAGATGGAAGCACCAGACCTTTGGCGATTTCTTGTTTTGAAGACAAGCTTGTGCAACAGGCGGTGAAATTCTGAAATTCTGGGAAATTCAAATTCTGGGGACACCATACTTAATTGGTTTTTTGTTTAGGTCCAGGCTTTCGACAGTGGAGAATACGACCTAATACCTTTTCAAGTTTATTTACAAATTCTACATCACCAAGGGGACGCCCTGTTCGCTCATGGTGGCGCAA
>JACQPQ010000015.1 GCA_016207405.1 Gammaproteobacteria bacterium
ACGTAGGAGTCGCTGGTTCGAATCCAGTCACCCCGACCACATCATTTTTATTTTTAAATTTCAAAAATAAAGTTTTTATCGTATATTATGAAAGTAGTTCTGAGTATTGTGTTTTGGAACGTTTTTTTGTTCTTGATGTCTTTCACACATCATGTTAAAAAACGAACTTTAGTTTTTAAGAAGATAGGGGGCAAAGAATTGGCCAAACACACTTATCGCACAGCAAAAATAAAATTACATGGTTTTAATAACTTAACCAAATCTCTTAATTTCAATCTTTATCGAGTGTGTTACACCCAAACGCCTCCGCAAAAAGAAGCCTTCATCCAGAAAATGGATGAAGAATACAATGCCCACCGATTAACTGAAATTCTATGCACGGTTGCTGAACGAATCGGCGCAGACGTCCTTAATATTGCCAAACAAGATTATGAGCCTCAAGGAGCCAGTGCCACATTACTGATCGCAGAAGAACCCGTGCAGTATGCTAAAAAATACAACCTGCCGCCTTATCTCCTCTCGAACTACACCCCCAAACAAGAAGTTGTAGTGGCTCATTTAAATAAAAGCCATATTGCCGTGCACACCTACCCTGAAACCCATCCTAAAACGGAAGTCAGTACTTTTCGAGCGGATATTGATGTGGCAACCTGTGGGGTGGTTTCTCCGCTTCGCGCACTCGATTATTTGCTACAAGCCTTTGATTCCGATCTCGCCACCATCGATTATCGCATCCGCGGCTTTACCCGTGACCAAATGGGACAAAAACATTACATTGACCACACCATTTCTTCCATTCAAGATTTCATCTGTCCAGACATTAAAAATAAATATGAATTCACCGATAGCAATCTTATAGAAGAAAATCTCTTTCATACAAAACTGGTCATAAAAGATCTCGCCTTGCCGCAGCATACGATATCGACAGAACTAGAAGTGCTCTCTTCTGAAGAAGAAAAACGGATGAATCTATGCTTGCAAAAAGAACTGAATGAAATTGTTAAAGTGCACTAACCGTGCTTTCGGATAAAAATGATAATTGAAAGAAGAAACGGGATCATAAAACTCATAAAAGCCCACTCGGGGATAGTCAGATAAAACAGTTGAAAGGTATCCTGCACACAACTATCGCTTCCCTTCCAAATAGCAGATAAAGCTTCTTTCCAAGGCAGTATTTCAATCAGATAACCTAAACTTCCCATGCAAGAAGGAAGGCTTTCGGGAGGAAGAGAATAAAGGCTTATATGACGATAAGCGACGAGCATACCGAGCCCAGAAAAAGCGAAAAGTAGAAAGCTGTAAATGCGTATTCCAAATAAAGATTTAGGACTATGCAAAAAAGCTATTAAAGGAAAGAGTCCTACACTTCCCATCAGGATACGTTGAATAATGCAAAGCGGACAAGGCTGTACCGCCTTGAAGTGTTCCAAACCGTATGCACCACCCAAAGCGAATGCACTAATGAAAAAAGAAATGGCAAATAGATTTTTCGACTTCAATAATTTGCTCCCAACCACTATATTGCACTCCCCAACATTCCTAAGCTAGAATTAAAAATATTTTAATCTAAAAAGAGGAGAACATGAACACAACACTTTATCGTCTTTTAATATCTAGTTTATTTTTACTGTTGGGATTACTCGTGGGATGTACGTCGATGGATCCCTATTCTGGCCAACCTAAAACCAGTCAAACCACAAAAGGTGCGGGTATAGGTGCCGCAAGCGGCGCAGCGTTGGGCGCCCTATTGGGTGGGAAAGGTGATAGAACCGAAGGCGCTTTAATAGGCGCAGGTGTCGGCGCTCTGATAGGGGGTGCAGTGGGTCATACCATGGACATGCAAGAAGCTGATTTGCGCCGAAAATTGGAAGTCGCCAGTGTGCAAGTCAATCGCCAAGGCGATCTCTTTGTTTTAAATTTACCAAGACATATCCAATTTGACAAAAACAGTACAGCCCTGAAAGAAGACTTCCGAGAAAAGCTCAACGCCATTGCAGAAGCTATCAAGGGACTTCAAAAATCCAATGTTCTGATTACAGGTTATGCTTCGGGAGATGAAGACAATCCTCAGCGGTTATCCGAACGACGCGCAGAAACCGTATCTGCCTATCTATTTGGGAGAGGCGTTCCAGACTTTCGTATTAGAACTCTCGGGCAAGGGGCATCCAGTCAAGATCAAGAAAGCCGACGCGTTGAAGTGACGATTTCACCTGTGAGTGCGTGAAGATAGGATTAGGGGTTAGGATTGTGGATACACTAGTTATAAGAGGACTTAAAATTCATACGTTGATAGGCACACTTCCTTTGGAACGAGAACTCAAACAAATTCTGCTTTTAGATTTAACTTTACATACGAATATTCAAAAAGCCGCTGAGGAAGATAATCTTCAGCATACAATAGATTATGCAGAAGTATGCAAAGTGGTAGTGCAGTTTGGGGAGAGTAGCTCGTTTCAGCTCATTGAAACGCTGGCAGAGCGAACGGCTTGTTTACTTTTGGAGAAGTTTCATATTAAGGCTTTAAGGGTTTCCGTTAGAAAACCTGGAGCGCTTCGAGAGGCGGCAGAGGTTGGAATCACCATAGAAAGAAGCGCTGTTCCCTAACCCCTAGCCCCTAATCCCTTACCCCTTATACCCCATAGCTATTCAATGCAGTCATCGCAGCGTGTCGCACATCTTCCTCTTCATCGTTCAATGCCTTTATTAAAAAAGGAAGGCTTGTGATCAGACGACACATGCCTAATATCCACACTACCGTCATTCGAATGTTTTTATCTTTTGCACTCAAATAAGCCCCAACCTGTTCAACAACCCTCTTATCTTGCTTGGCAATTTCAGATAAAGCATAAGCGACCATGATACGAACATCTCTATCCTCATCCCCCATTCTTTTTAATAGAGGAAGAATCGCTTCAACATATTCGATTTCGCCTAATGCCCAAGCCGATACTCGTCTAAGATCATCTTCAGGATCACTCAGCATTTCAACCAAAGCAGGTCCCGCCTCTCTTTGTTTAATCATTCCCAAACTTTTAGCCGCATACACTCGAACCTCTAAAACCGTATCTTGACGTAATCGGTCAATAAGAAAAAAAATGGCCGTGCGAGGGCGTAGGTGATGGCGAAGCGCTATCCACCCAATAGACCGCACCGCTCGTACCCGAACTTCCACGTTTTCATCGACTTCACATTGATGAATAAGGAAAGGAATCGCCGTCTCATCCCCAACCCATCGTAAGGCTTCTGCAGCTTCTTGCCTGACAACTGGCGCCTCATCTTCGAGTGCAGACAATAAATCAGAAGCCGCTTCTATGTGGTCGTACCATCCTATGGCCCAAGCCGCTCGACTTCTTATAATGGGATTTGAACTGTTATGTAAAAGGTAAACTAGCTGCTCTGTCTTCGTGTTTCCATTAAACGAAAGCGCGGCTTCTGCAGTAGCCGTAAACTGAACTAGAAAAGCAATCAGCCCTGCTGAGAAGATAAGAAAACGGTGCATTCCATTGCCCCTGATTGTAAAATTCCTTTGGAATAAACACTAAGGAGAATACAACGTATGGTAGAAATTATAGCACTCATTTTATTCAGCTATTTGTTAGGCTCTTTTTCAACGGCTATTGTCGTTTGTAAAGTCTTAAAGCAGCCCGATCCAAGAACCGTGGGTTCCCAAAACCCAGGCGCAACGAATGTGTTGCGAGAAACAGGAAAATGGCCCGCCCTTATCACGCTCCTCGGAGATGCCTTCAAAGGATTTTTCCCCGTTTGGTTAGCACAGCACCTTGACCTCCCTTATGCAGAAGATGAATGGCTCTTGCATGGGGTAGTGAGTGGTGTTGCTCTGGCTACTCTTTTAGGACACCTCTTTCCGATTTATTTTCAATTTAAAGGCGGAAAAGGCGTCGCAACCGCCGTGGGTATTTTATTAGGACTCGATGGATTATTGGGTCTTGTGACCTTAGGGTTTTGGATCATCGTCATCAGCCTTTTTAGAATTGCAGCGGTAGCCTCTGTCTTGACCTGTCTTCTCCTTCCTTTCACTGTTCAGTGGCTCACTCCTCACTATTTAGTGCCTGTCGCCATCATAAGCATCCTCGTGATTTGTCGGCATCATAAAAATATTCGGGATTTACTCAAAAAAAAACCAGGCTGAATAATTACAGGAGAAATGAAAACGAAAAATTTGACACCCTACATTTATATACTATGTTAAATATATAAGATGAATAATCATGAGTCTTTTTCTTTCCACTTTGAGACAAGTGATCGTCCATTTTTAAGTAAGGGGATACTGATCCTGTTCTTGTTTTAGGATGGGTATCACACACATAGCTACTCAACTACCCATAAGGGGAGGTACTTATCATGGCAGTTCAAAAATCAATGGCGAGCTCATCGCTCGCAGAGGTTATCGATCGGATCCTAGACAAAGGGCTTGTTATCGATGCGTGGGCTAGAGTTTCTCTCGTTGGAATTGAATTTCTATCCATCGAGGCACGCGTTGTTGTATCCGGTGTCGAGACCTATCTTAAGTATGCCGAAGCCATTGGTCTCACCGCGACTGCGGCACAACCCGCATAAGAAGTAAGAAGATCGGATGGTCTCGTTGATTTGACCTTCTTGGAACAAGGAGCTTAAATCACCGGATCATTTAAATAGATACTTCTTTCACAAGAAAACCTTCGAAGGAAAGCAGGTATGACGGTTCCGAATGAAGTCACTACGATAACAGAAGGAGTCATCTCTTCGTTTGAATCTGGGATTGGGGGAACCGAGCTCCTCATCGAAAAAGGATTGGAAATACTCGATGGATCTCGGCGAGAACACTCGGAAATTCGGGGAGATCTTCGGGAAAAACTGGCATCCATTGGAAACTTAAGGAAAAAGGATTTTGATGGTGTGATGGAACAAATCTTAAGTTTTCAGTTGCGCCGTGAAAGCGAACTCAAGGGATTGATTCGAAGTTTTCTCGCGAATCAAAAGGCGCTCGCAGGAAGACTCAAAAAGTCTCTTCAAGCAGGGATCTTAGATGAGGTGGAACGCTTCAAGCAAGAAATCATCCAAATGCAAGAAGAGGCACGAACGCATATCCTGGAATTTCAGAAAGAGCAAGAAGAGATTCGGACAACTTTTGAGAAGTTCTATGGAAAAGGAAACATTTCGGCCCGTCACTTTAAACAGGTCGTTTCTGAACTTGAAAAAACATTAAAAGGGGGAGGTGAACATGACAATTTCTCAAGACATACAGAACCTCGGGGATAACATCAAAACATCTTTTGATAATCGAATACATTTCCTCGGAGAAAATACTCGAAATACAAAACAGAGCTTACAAAATGCACGGAAGTTTATAGGAACATGCCGGAGAAATCGCAAGGCAATGGCCGAACAACTTCATACTGATCTGGGGGCTTTTACGGAAAACTTAAGCGATACCGTTAAAAACTTAAGGCGGGGATTCCATAGGCAACAAGCTGTGTTTCATAGGGAATGTCAGTCTATGCATACCGCACTTCAGAAGGTGCAGAAAGAAATGGCAGAACGTCGTCATGCTTTCGCAAATGGATGCCGAGGTGGAAAAAAATCGGAAGGACACACGCTAAAAAGTCGTAAACATTAAGAGTAAAAAGGACCCCTTTTCACGGGAAAACACGTCTACTTTAAGACCTGTTTTCCCCTGGAGGCAAATATGAACGAGAGCATGGAGACGGTTGCAAACGGAAGGGAGGATGTTTCCTACGTTCGTCCGCGGGCAGGAGAGCATTTCGTCGAAACGGAGTCGCTCAAAAGGATTATTGAACGGGCACTCAAGTATCTAAGTGCCGGCTTCCCAGTTCACTTTCGTGGAACTTCAGGAACAGGTAAAACAACGCTTGCCCTTCGGGTGGCCGAGCTTATTGGACAACCCGTTCAACTTATCCACGGTGATGAAGAGCTGACCACGAGTCACCTAGTCGGCGGTGAATCCGGATATCACAAACGGAGCGTCCGAGATAACTTTATTGCCTCTGTGCTGAAAACAGAAGAAGATCATACCCGATACTGGGTGGATAATCGCCTGACGGTTGCCATTGAACGGGGCAATACGCTCATTTACGACGAATTTACCCGGTCACGCCCAGAAGCCAACAATGTTCTCCTTTCTGTCTTGCAAGAAGGCATTCTTGACCTTCCCCTCAACCGGGGTGACGGGATCTGGACACTCAAGGTTCATCCGCGTTTCAGAACAATCTTTACTTCAAACCCAGAAGAGTATGCGGGAGTTCATCGTTCTCAAGATGCACTCAGGGACCGGATGGTAACCCTCGACCTCGCACCCTTTGATGAAGAAACTGAAATAGCTATCACGACTAAAAAATCTGGCTTAAGTAGAGAAGCTGTCGAAAAAATAGTCCAGATTGTTCGCTATTTAAGGGAAAAGGGAAATTACGAGTTTGCACCCACCATCCGAGGATGTCTCATGATCTCCAAAACGGTCCGAGCTTACGGAAATAAAATTTGTGTGGATACAAAAGATCTCCTTTTCCAAAGGATCTGCTTGGATATTCTCACCTCAGAGACTTCTCGAATCGGAAGCAGAACCACATCTACAAAAGTTCAAAAAGTTGTAAACCATGCCATTTCGCTTTACTGCCGGAATGGCAAAAAATAAAAAGGAAAAACCATGCCTATTTCCACCCAGCTACCTAAAGGATGTTCCTCGATGCGGGGAGCGAGTGCACTACCTCGACGTGCCAATCTTGGGGGCGAATTGGCCCAACATGCCAATCGCTTTTACATGCTGACGATTAAGCGGGAAAGTCTTAACAGCAAGGAGATTTCGCTTAAAAAGAGATTAGCTGATATCAGAGAACAATTAAAAAGACTCGATTCCGAAATCCAAACGGCTCAATCGAGCTACAACAAACTTTCGTCTCATCAAAGAAAAAAGAGTGGGAGAAACGGAAATAATAAAGGCTGTGGCGTTGAATTGAGATATTAATTATGCCAGAGAAAATGTCAGATCTGCGCTTCGCTTGAATCCGACAATCAAAACAATTAAAACCATGAATACCAAGAAAACTGAAAAAGAGAAAAACAAGCCTGAAGTTGAGGTGAGTGCTAAGGGTTTGTTGGGAGGTTTTTTCAAAGGGCTCGGAAGTCTCATTGAACTTGCCGATAAACTCGGAGAAAAAGGGGGTGAGATCAATAAGACGGGTGAATTTGGGATCAAGGGCCAGAAAGACATGACCGGCGTCTATGGTTTTACGATTCGGACCATGACAGGGCCTGGTGGAATAACGAGGCCCGTCGTTCGTCCTTTTGGAAACGTTTCTAAATTCAAACAAAACAAGCCGGCTACCCAATCCAAAGGTCCCGTAGTGGAAGAAGCAACAGAGCCTCTTACCGATGTGATGGATGAAGGTGATTTCATCCGGATTGTTGTTGAGCTTCCAGGCGTGGATGAATCAGAAATCACCTGTGAAATCCAAGGAAATGATGTGATTCAAATTATGACTTCTGGAAAGAAAAAATATTCTAAAGAGATCCTCCTTGAAAGTGCGGTTGATAGTCCGGCGCTCACACAATCTTATACCAATGGCGTTCTGGAACTTAAATTGAAGAAAAATGGAAACGCCTAACGAGGTTATCTCCCTTCGAGTTGCTGAAGCACTTCCAAAGGATGTGGGCCGAGGCGTAGCCCGAATTGATCCGGATGAGATGAAGCGACTCGACCTAAACGTAGGGGATGTCGTCGCTATTCTTGGAAAACGCACAACAACGGTAAAAGTTCTGCCCACCTTTTCGGATGACCGTGGAAAAAAGATCATTCAAATCGACGGAATCGTACGAGAAAACGCCAAAGTGAGTGTGGATGAAAAAGTGAAGGTGAAGTTTTCAGAGACTCTTCCTGCAAGATCTATCACCCTGAAACCCACCTCACATCTTAAAGAAGCGCTTGACTCTGGGGAAGACCGTTACTTAGGTAAACTCGTTGAAGGACTCCCAGTCACTCGTGGAGATAAGGTACGAGTTGCTCTTTTTGGAGCGAGAACTCGCGATTTCCTAGTTACAGAGACCCTTCCAGAAGGCGCCATTCTGATTACAAGCCAAACTCAGATCCGTCTTGAAGAAACTAAGGAGCCGGGAGAAGCCAAGACGACGGCTTCTTACGAAGATATTGGGGGGCTCGAAAAAGAGATCCAGCGCGTTCGCGAAATGATTGAGTTACCGTTAAAAAGTTCCCTCATTTTCGACCGTCTCGGCATTGCTCCCCCAAAAGGTGTTCTCTTATATGGTCCTCCCGGAACAGGAAAAACTCTCATTGCGCGAGCAGTCGCCCACGAATCAGAAGCTACTTTTTATACCGTGAATGGCCCTGAAATTGTCCATAAATTCTATGGTGAAAGTGAAGCGCATCTTCGAAGTATTTTTGAAGAAGCGAGTCAACATCTTCCCGCTATTATATTTATCGATGAAATCGATTCCGTAGCTCCTAAGAGGGCTACGGTTCAAGGAGAAGTGGAAAAAAGGATCGTGGCCACCTTACTCTCGCTTATGGATGGACTTAAAGCGCGAGGGAAGTTAATTGTCATTGGAGCGACCAACATGCCCGATCTGCTTGATCCGGCACTTAGGCGCCCTGGGCGATTTGATAGAGAAATTCCCATTGGGATCCCAGACGAGAAGGGTCGATTAAAGATTTTAGAAATCCATACCCGTGGAATGCCATTAGCCGTCGATGTGAGTTTAGAGACGCTCGCGAATATTACTCATGGGTTTGTGGGCGCTGATCTGGAAGCCTTAGGCAGGGAAGCGGCGATGATTTGTCTCCGGCAATCTATGGAAAAAGGAGACATCACGCTTGAAAAAGTTCCCTTTGAAATCATTGAGGCTCTTGAAGTAACCCACGCGCACTTTTTACAAGCCTTGAATGAAGTGCAACCTTCCGCCATTCGTGAGGTATCCATGGAACCCACAAATGTCCATTGGGCGGATATTGGTGGCTTAGAAGACGTTAAACAGATCCTTCGCGAAACCATTGAATGGCCTATCAAATATAGAACACTCTTTGAAAGAGCACAACTCAAACCCATAAAAGGGATCCTCCTTACAGGCCCACCCGGGGTGGGTAAGACACTCATCGCCAAGGCGCTTGCCACGGAGGCAGGAGTCAATTTCATTTCCATTAAAGGGCCTGAGCTTATTTCTAAGTGGATTGGAGAAAGCGAAAAAGGGATCCGCGAGATGTTTCGACATGCAAAAGCCGCTGCCCCCTGCATTCTTTTCTTTGATGAAATAGATTCGATTACCCCTAGCCGAGGGGGTGCCTTGGGCGACTCAGGCGTCATGAGCCGAACAGTAAGCCAATTTTTGACAGAAATGGACGGTCTTCTTCCGCTTCGGAGGATCGTCGTTCTTGGAGCGACCAATCGCTTGGACCTAATAGATCAGGCACTCCTTCGTCCTGGGCGTTTCGACCACCTTATTCGCTTTGACCTTCCAGATCTTTCGGCGCGTGAAGGGATCTTAAAAATTCATACCCAAGGCCGCCCAATAGACAAAGCAGTCTCCATAAAAAAATGGGCTCACTTAACGAATGGAAAAAGCGGCGCTGAAATTGAGTCACTCTGTCGCGAAGCGACCACCGTTGCACTTCGAGAATTCATCAAACGCTATTGCGAAAAGGCAAACGAAAAGGCGAAGGATTTCCTCATTCGACAAGAACATTTCGATGGTGCATTGGCAAAGGCAAACTCATCGAAGCGAGAGGAGGTTTCGCGATGAGTCTTTACCTCTACGGGATCCTATTTAAAGAAAGTGCAGAAGAAATCCATTTTGGTCCCATTGGCTTTGACGAGGGAGAAGTGAAGGGCATTCCAGCAGGAAAGCTCATGGCCGTCATTGGACCGCCTCCAGAGGGAGATTTAAAAACAAAACCCAAGGAAGCTCTGGTTCGTCTCCTCCTTCTCCATCAGACGACAGTGGAAAAAGTGATGAAGCGCTCTTTCATTCTCCCATTTAAATTTGGAAGCACCCTAGCGAGTCCATCCGAGATTATCCTTCTCCTTCATAACGCTTATCCCCTACTTTTCTCCATAGCAGAGCGGGTTAAAGAGTGTGCGGAAATGAACGTCATGGCCACTTGGAACGTAGAGGCAACCCTAAAAGAAATGGCAGAAAAAGATCCAGAAATCCTAGCGCGGAAAAAGGAGGCCGAAAGGGGCTCTATTGACCGAAGCTTTGTTGGGATGCTCCTGGCACATGGCCTTAAAAAAAAGGCAGGAGAGCTCCAGAGAAAAGCCATGGACGTCTTAGTTCCTCATGCGATCGCTTGGACAAAACATGAGGAGATGAATGATGAGATGATCTTAAATTGTTCTTTTCTTATCCAGAATAAACTGGAAGAAAATTTTTTTGCTTGCCTTCATGAATTCGACCGTTCGCTTGAAGGGCGGCTCAACTTTAAATGTATAGGTCCCCTTCCTCCGTATAGCTTTTCGACTATCGCGATAAAGCGGTTTGATCCAGAGCAAGTCACGCAGGCAGCGCGACTTTTCGGGCTTACCGGGCAAGTGGAAGCCGCCCAAGTCAAACGCACCTATAAAAAACTTGCCCGAAAAAAACATCCAGATCTCAATCCAGGGATTGCCTCGAAGGAATTTGAAGAGCTGAATCAAGCGTATCAATTACTAAAAGACTATCTACAAGAAGGGCAACAGTCATTAGAAAGATCTTCGATTACAGATTATCTTCATTTGGAAATTTTAGGAGCCTTGAATCGTAATGAAAAAAGCCCATGCACATGACAAAAATTTTGACCGTTCACCCTGAGGAGGCGCGAAGCGCCGTCTCGAAGGGTGAACGATCGAAAATTTTGTCATACACAGAGGGACAAAGCGGACCATGCCCTATGAAGTCAAATATATCTACGGAATTATTGCAACAGACAGCCCCCCAAACCTTGGCATAATCGGGATTGGAGGAAAACAAGAAGTCGTTACGGTAGGAAGCGATGGCCTTGCTGCCGTCACGAGTGAGGTATCCCTTGAAGAGAATAACACCGCTTCCCACGAAAACCTTATGACGCATGCACGGGTTATCGAAAAAGTGGCTGAATCGCATACGATTCTGCCCATGCGATTCGGGGCCTTGGCAGAGTCTACGGATGCGGTCATTACCTTTTTGAAAGCCAATAAACGGGAACTTAAAAAACTGATCAAAACATTTGACGGTAAAGCCGAAATAGGGATCACGATCATCTGGAAAGACATGAAAAAAATTTTTAAGGAACTCGCCGAAGAAAATCGCACGATTCATATCCTCAAAAAGAAAAGAGCGGTCCAATCACAGCAAGAACTTATCCATGCAGGAGAGCTTGTGGAGGCCGCGCTCGATGAGAAAAAAGCGCTTGAGGGGGCGGAATATCTTCGAAAACTTAAGAAAGAGGCAACCCAATATCAAATGGGCGATTTGAAGACGGAAGACATCCTCCTTAATGTCTCATTCCTTCTAAAACGCAATCATATCAAAGTGTTTGATGAAAAAGTCGAACAACTGAGTAGAGAGTTCGCCGACCGTATCGAAGTAAAATATATCGGGCCCACGGCCCCCTTTAGCTTTGTAAACTTAGCGGTACATTGGAATGGAGCGTAAAGATCTATGAATCCATCACAGGGTTTTTGGATGTATTGCATTATTCCGAATCAAGGGCTTATGACTTGGGACGACTGCCGAGGAATTCATGGAACCAGTCCCCTCATTACAATTACAGCAAGTAATTTTGCCGCTGTTGTCTCTGAAGAGCCCCTTAAAAAATACCCTCTTGTTCGGGACTGGTTGATTGCTCACCAGAAAGTCAATGAAGTCGTGATGGCCTCTGGCGCTTTACTTCCAGTTAAATTCTGCACCATTGCAGAGAATAAAGAGCAGATCATTGAGGAAGTCTTAAAACCATTAGCTTCCGAATTCCAAGAAAAATTTCGAGAGATGGAGGGGAAAGAAGAATATGGTCTTCGAGTCCGATGGAAGGATATGGACCGCTTCTTCAAAGAGATGGGTGAGAGTGAAGGTAAAATTCGGGAGGAGAAAGAGGCTCTCTTAAATCTTTCAGAAGAACATCGAAGAAATCAACTCATTGAGATCGGACATTTAGTCCAGGAAGCGGCAAAAAAGAAAAATAGGGAAATGGCTGCAGTCCTTTTAGAGGCCCTCTCCCCTGCCGCATACCGTGTAAAAGAAAACCCCACACTGGGTGACGCCATGATATTGAACACTGCTTTTCTCGTAGAAAAAAACAAGCAAGTCGCATTTGATCAGGCCATTGAGAACTTAGATTCGAAATATGGCTCTTTACTTTATCTTAAATACGTAGGACCTGTTCCTCCCTTTAATTTTGTAGAAATTGTCATTCATTGGGGGAAACACCCTTCGAAAAAACTAGAGGAAAAAACGCATGGTATTTCTCTTAGATGATCTCTTGCTTGCCCCTTTAAAAGGAGTGGTCTGGCTTTCGGAGAAGATAAAAGAATTGTCCGAAAAAGAACTCTATGATGAAGACAAGGTCCGGGAAGAGCTGATCTCTCTTCAAGCAAAGCTCGACATGGAGGAAATTACACAAGAAGAATATCTTTCTTGTGAAAAGAAGTTGTTAGAACGAATCAATGAGATTCAAAAATGGAAGAAAGGGAATAGGGGGAAGGGGTAAGGGGTAAGGGATAAGGGGTAAGGGATAAGGGGTAAGGGG
>JACQPQ010000024.1 GCA_016207405.1 Gammaproteobacteria bacterium
GCAGAAAATACACAGCAAACCACCCTCCCCACCATTTGAATCTAGGCATTACAGATTTTTAAAATTTATTTTACAAGGGTATGAGCAGTTACCCAAAATCTTAAGTTCTTTCGAAAATTCATTCATAATGTGATCATATATTTCTAAAGCAATGGCTTCTTGGGCACGTTGGCAAGAAGCTCTTGTGAGCAACAAATAATCTTCGTCTTTTTTCATGGCTTTAATTTTTGGCAAGTCGTTACATTTAAAAAAGCTTTTTGTTCTTCAGTTAATGTCTTGCGGTTCATGACAACCACATCAATCTTTTCCTCACAATGAAGGAAAAAGGTTGTAGAAATGGCCGAGGATAAGGCAAAAGGATTTTTCTCAGAAAACACGAGTAAATCAATATCGCCACCCTTCTTGCGGTTATCTACCCGAGAACCAAATAAAAAAACTTCATCGGTATCCTCGATTACCTTTAAAGTAAAAAGTTTTTTGAGTGCGGTTCGCTCTTCGCTATCCAATCGCATGGCTTATGGTAAAAATCTACTCCAGCTTGGCAGACAATTCTAAATAGATGGCGCGTCCAGGTAAAGGTAAATCCTTGGGGATAAGTGGGCCTGAGGTTGGATCTCTTAACGTCGGTTCCTTTCTTGTTTGATCTAATATATTTCGTCCCACAAGAGCTGCCTGGAATAGATCTTTTTCTTTTCCATATCGTACGACAAAATCAAGCGTAGCATAATCGGCAACCGTACTTCGCGTATCGTTAACAGAGCGCTTACGGTCAATCACCCAGTTCAATTGCGGCACGAGAGACCACTTAGGCTTAAACTGCCAATCACTTCTCATATAAATCTGCTTCTCAGGCGCATGCCCCGCATCATCTTTTCGAGTGACATCCCTCGACTTTTGGTAGGCTACATTCCCCTTTAAAGTAAAGGTAGGCCACACTTTCCAGGACAGTTCCCCTTCAAAGCCATACCCCTCCTGCTTGCCTGTATTCTTGGCTTGCCGCGCACCAGCTCCTCCTATTGTCGAAAATCTCAAAATATCTTCCATCTCATACTGGAAGGCAGAAAGCACACCTTCTACATTCAAGGCAGGTTTGTAAAATACAGACATTTCATAGGTTTTGATCGTCTCTGGGGATAAACCAGTCCCCCCCTGAATGACCGGATTGTTTTTAATCCCTTGCTCTGAAAAAGAAGGGGCCCGAAAAGCGCTTCCGTAAAGAACTTTAGTCGTCAGCTCTGGGCTGCTCTGCCACACCAATGCCGCGCGAGGATTGAGGGTATGTCCAAAATCAGAATAGTCGTCATACCGAACTCCGAGAGTTAAGTCCAAGTTCCGTGCTAGAGCCCATTCATCTTGAAGAAACGCAAAATAGATCCGCCTGGAATCCGGCTCAATAAAAATGAGATCGGGGTTCCCTTTCGCATTAGTTACACCACCCGCAAGAGGAGCCAAATTTTTATCAAAATTTTTCTTCTCTTCAATGCGGTACATATCATCCCAGGTAACGCCTAATCCCCCTCTCACTCGATGATGCTGAAATCCTGTATAAATGGTTGAAAATTCCCCACGATAATGTCGCTCGTAAACTTCTGGTTCTCCAATCATGCCCCCAGTAGCTGGATAAGCAGCCGCTGGCAGCAAGACAAGCTCTGCATTATCTGCCGAAGAAAGAAAGCTGAATTTGGCGTTCCCTTCCCATGCCGATTGAGACGGACGATAGCGGTAAGTGAGATCACTCACCCATCGCCACCCTTCCATTTTCCCTTCTGGATCTAAAGCAGAGGCAATCCCCCCTCCCGTTCCCAAATCAAAGCGTCGTTGATAAGCCACATGCAAGTCCAACAATTTTTGATAATTAAGGTCAAGATGGGCCTCTATCGATTTTTTTCCTGCATTAATAGGGTCTGGCGCCAAAGAAGGAGAACCACTCCCCAACCTATCTTGCGAAATCGTTTCTCGGTGTCCATCGGTCTTTTGGAACTCCACCCCCAAAACGCCTTTCATATCTCCTGAACCAGAACGGGTGAGTGCCCATGCCTCTTCTGTATCAAAAGAACCTCCGCGAAAACCAGCTTGTGGGATCACGTCGTCATATTCTTTCGTGATCACATTGATGACCCCAGCAAAAGCATCTGCTCCATACAGCGCCGAACCTGGCCCGCGAATAATCTCTACCCGTTCTATATTGCGAACAGGCATACCCCCCCAGGTATTGCCCCGATTGCCAAAATGAGCACTGGTTAAAGGCACCCCATTTAACAACAGTAGAACTTGCTGATTCCGCTCTTCCGTAAAAATTCCCCGAATAAAATACATGGCGGTATAGCCGATTTCTGCGCGAGACACATGAAGACCGGGAACCGTTTCCAAAACTTCATCGAGATCAGAAGCGCCTATTTCTCGAATGTCTTCTGCGGTAATGACTGTGGCTACTGCAGGCGCTTTAGCAATCGGTTGCACGGTACCCGTTGCAATACTGATGAGCTCTTCACCTCCATATACCGAAAGCAACTCTTGCTCTTCGGACGTCGATGAAAAAACGTTTTGATTGAAAAAAAGAAAAGAAAGTACAAGAAAGAATCGAATGCTTATCCTTGTCATAATTCACTCCATGTTGTTAAATTACATTCAACTTTAAAAAGTCTAGCCTATTTCCTATCACAATGAAAATGCTCTCCTCGTTTAAAGCCTATGATATTCGTGGAACTTATCCTCAGGAACTCAATGAAACTCTGGTGTATCAGATAGGTCGCGCTTTTCCTCACCTCTTAAATGCTAAAAAAGTTGTCATCGGGAGAGACATGAGACTCTCAAGCGAAAGTCTTCGAAATGCACTAGTCAAAGGACTGACGACAAGTGGGGCCGACGTTTATGATCTAGGGCTCTCTGGAACGGAACAGCTTTACTTTGCAACCTTCAGAGAACACATGGATGGCGGCATTATGATAACGGCCAGCCACAATCCTAAGGAAGATAATGGTTTAAAACTCGTGCGAAACGAGGCGATTCCGCTTTCCTCTACAGAGCTTCAAACACTCAAACACTTTCTTGAAAACAAAACATCTTTTCAGAAGGCCGCTCAAAATGGTTCACATTCTAGTTTTGACATCCGAGATCGTTATCGTGACGCCCTGTTAAACAGCATCAACGAGCACGTCTTAAAACCGTTAAAAATTGTAGTCAATGCGGGGAATGGGATGGCAGGGCATGTAATTGACTTTATAGAACCTTTTCTCCCTTTTCAGTTTATTAAAATCCACTACCAACCGGATGGTACTTTTCCCAACGGCGTTCCGAATCCTCTTTTACTTGAAAATAGAACCGCAACCCAACAAGCGATTCTTGAACATCAAGCGGATTTAGGAATTGCCTGGGACGGCGACTTTGACCGATGTTTTCTGTTTGATGAAAAAGGACAATTTATTGAAGGCTATTATCTCATCGGTCTCTTGGCAGAATATTTTTTAGAAAAAGAAAAGGGCGCCAAAATTATTTATGATCCTCGCCTGATTTGGAACACGCATCAAGTCATCACTCAAAATGGCGGAATTCCGATTCAAAATAGAGCGGGCCACACATTCTTTAAAATGCGCATGAGAGCCGAAAATGCGATTTACGGGGGGGAAATGAGCGGGCATCATTATTTTAGAGATTTTGGCTTCTGTGATAGCGGGATGATCCCGTGGCTTTTGGTCACAGAGATACTATCTTCTCGCCACTTACCGCTTTCAAAGCTCGTGAAAACCTTTATGACAGAATATCCCATAAGCGGTGAAATAAACCAGACCGTATCTAATCCACTGGTTATCCTGCAACACTTAGAACAACATTATCAAACCGAAGCAAAATCCATAGACAGAATGGATGGCCTCAGTATCGCATTCGAAAATTGGCGTTTTAATGTGCGTCCTTCCAACACCGAACCCCTTTTGCGGTTAAATGTGGAAACTCAAAAAGACAAAGCATTGCTGGCGGATAAAACTCAAGAACTGAAACAGCTGATCGCTGAATATACTTTTCATGATTGAAGAACTGGCTTATCCCATGGGTCCCGCGGTCAAGCCGCGGGACGACGGAAACTCTAAAAAACTACGTTGCGCGGTTATTGGCGTCGGCCATATGGGTCAATTCCATGCAGAAAAATTAGCCTGCCTTCAAGAAATCGAGTTTGTGGGCGTTTGCGATATTCATGCTCATCGTACAAAACAAATTGCAAAAAAACACAAAACGACAGCATTTGCAGATTACCATGCACTCCTTCCTATCGTTGATGCCGTCAGTATTGCTGTACCCACGAAAGATCATTACGCCATCGCGCGGCCTTTTCTCGAAAAGGGTATCCATGTGCTGCTTGAAAAACCCATTGCAACAACGACAAAGCAAGCCGATCACCTAATAAAGATTGCAGAGAAGAATCATTGTATTTTACACATCGGACATATCGAACACTTTAATGCGGCCTGGGAAGCTGCCAAACCTTATCTTACAAAACCTCTGTTTTTGGAAGCGCATCGACTGTCTCCTTTTAAGCCTCGCAATATGGATGTCGATGTCATATTGGATTTGATGATCCATGATCTTGAAATGATTCAACACCTCGTGCCTTCGACACTAAAATCCATTCAAGCCATGGGTGCTCCTATTCTTACCCAAAAAACGGATATCGCAAATGTACGTCTTCAGTTCCACAATGGATGTGTTGCAAACCTTATCGCCAGCCGAGTCAGCATGAAGGCTGAGCGTATTTTACGGATTTTCCAAAAAGAGTCGTATGTCCATATCAACTTTTCTGACAGCCGTATACTGGTTTATCAAAAATCTAAAATCCGAAAAAAACCATCTCCCCTCACGCAAACAGTCATTCAAATTCCGCCGCAGGATGCGCTTCTCTTGGAAATCAAAGCTTTTATCAATAGCATTCTTCACGGGCAATCTCGTGATGCAACTCAAGGAAAGGCAGGGAAAAACGCGCTGGCTCTCGCACTCAGAGTGGAACGAATGCTCCAACCACCAACCACTAACCACTAACCACTACACTTCAACATCCCCTCTTTTTAACTTCAGTTCACCATTCATCTCGCCAATAATTTTGTACTCTACAGGCACTTCTTTAGAATAAACGCGCATTTCGAAGGGGATCATTTCGCCACTTGAGAAAAAAACGATTGAAGGCGGTGGCTCTGCTTCCAGTTTTTGCTCTCCCCCCTCCGTTGGCAATTGAATTTTTTCCCCGTCAGTCGTCACTTCTACTTGAAAATCCGGGGTCAAAGCGCGCTGCTTAAAAGCCTTTTCATCCGTAATGATTTTCCAAGTTTGGTCGTCTCCATAACGAACAAAATGATATTCCCGATCGGTTAAATTGAACACGAGACCCAACTCTTGAGACTCAAATATAGCTTGATCGTGAGCAAAATGAAGAAGTGCCGTCAACTGGCGAGAGAATTCTTCCATCTTTCGCTCCCGCCCCCCGCTCCCAAAAGGGAGAACAATCACACCGACGGCAATTCCAATAATAACAATAACAACGAGGATTTCGATAAGCGTGAAGGCAAGCGGGGAGTGAGTGGGGAATGCGGAATGCAGAGTGCGGAGTGTGGAAGTGACATATTCATTCCGCATTTCAAACATTTGTTTTATCTCCCGCTTTTCTCCCAATTTTCAACATCTGCATCCTCCCCTTCACCCCCTGGGCGGTTATCCCTCCCAAAAGAAAAGAGGTCAAATTCCCCATGCTCGCCCGGATTTAAATACTGATAAGGACGATTCCAGGGATCAATGGGCTCTTTTTTAAGATAACCTTCGCTTTTCCAACTCGGAGGAACCGGTTCCGAAGTAGGCTTTTCAACCAGTGCCCTCATGCCTTGTTCTGTGGTCGGATATTGAAAATTATCTAACTTATAAAGTTCTAAAGCACCCGTGATAGCTTGGAGATCCGCTTTAGCGCGGGCCATTCGCGCCTGGCCTGGCCGCTCCATGATTTTAGGAACCACATAAGCCGCCAGAATACTTAAGATGACGACGACAACCATAATTTCAATTAACGTAAACCCTCGGACAACTTTTTTAATATGATGCATATATCCTCCTTTTACTAACTCCTACTTCCCCACCATCTCATTGAGCTCAAAAATAGGCAACAGTATTGCCAGCACAATAAGCAAAACAACGCCTCCCATAATAACAACCATTACAGGGGCTATCAATCCTAATAAACCAGACATCAAATTTTCAAATTCCCGCTCTTGGTTGTGCGCAACACGGTCTAACATCGCTTCCAGTTCCCCACTCGCCTCCCCGGATGCAATCATGTGAAGCGCCATCGGTGGAAAATGTCCCCCTGTCTCCAATGCGGTTTTAAGGCTAGTTCCTTCTGAAACCCGTTTAGTCGCTTCTGCAACCGCTTTGCGAATAGGCAAGCTATTCAATACCTCGCCTGAAATACGCAACGCTTCAAGGAGAGGAACTCCACTCGCATTTAAAATACTTAAGGTTCGTGCAAAACGAGCGGTCTCCGTACCCCGTATGACTTTTCCTAAAAGCGGAAGCTGAAGTAACTTCTGGTGAAATGCATAGCGAAATTTTTCACCCCGCATCGCCATGCGAAATCCCACAAGGATCGCGACAATGCCTCCTAAAAAATAAAGCCCGTAATTTCGGACAAAATCACTCAAAGAAATTAAAGCAACCGTTAAGGCAGGCAGTTTTTGTCCCGTTTCTTGAAAAACTTGCGTCACAGAAGGAACCACATACGCCAGTAAGCCGGTCACAATAAGCACAGAAAGAACCGTGATAATAATAGGATACAACAAGGCTAATTGGATTTTTTGCGCCATGCCCTGCCGTGCTTCGGTATAATCGGCTAATCGTTCGAGGACAATATCTAAATGCCCCGCATGCTCGCCCGCCGATACCGTAGAGCGATATAAATGAGAAAAAACATGGGGATATCCCGCAAGGCTATTGGCAAGGGTATTCCCTTCTAATACGCCAGAACGAACTTCCATCAGCATGCTTTGTACGTGCGCCTTTTCGGTTTGATCAGCCACCGCCTGCAAAGCCTTTTCAAGCGGAAGACTGGCTTGCACTAGTGTCGAGAGCTGTCGGGTAAACAGCATGAGATCGGAAATACTCACCGACTTTTTAAAAAAACCAGTGGATTTCCCTTCAGCAGTCTTACTGCTTACGGACTTAACCGAAATGGGAGTCCAGTTTTTTTCTCGAAGAATATGACGAACTTGTCGCGCCGTATCGCCTTCTATAATGCCTTTTTTTTCATGACCCCTGAGGTCTAAAGCCACATATTCAAAAGCAGGCATGGTATCTTCCCCAAATTTAGGATTTAGGAGAGCGAAATTCCTTCTCCTAAATCCTAAATCCTAATTAATCCTCCCGAGTCACACGCAATACTTCTTCGACTGTGGTTGCACCCGCTAAAATTTTTTGCCAGCCATCTTGACGGATACTCGGCGTTTTTTCGCGGGCTTTCTTTTCCAGCATAATTTCATTAGCCCCCTCAAAAATCATCAGCCGAACATCCTCGTCGATAATGACCACATCATAAATACCCCGACGTCCCGAATAGCCAATGTTGTTACACTCAGGGCACCCGGTAGGTTTATAGAGCGTAGGCGGATGCGCCGGATCGCCGCCAAACGCTTCGCACTCCCAAGAACTTGCGGTATAAGGCTGTTTACAACGCGCACACAACACCCGAACGAGGCGTTGCGCAATAATAGCAAGAACGCTCGTTGCCAGTAAAAAAGGTTCTATGCCAATGTCTTTTAATCGGATAATTGCTCCAACCGCTGTATTGGTATGCAGGGTAGAAAGCACCATGTGCCCCGTTAAGCTCGCCTGAACCGCAATTTCTGCCGTTTCTTTGTCCCGAATTTCTCCTATCATCACGACATCTGGATCTTGACGCAGTATCGCTCTTAAGCCTCGCGCAAAAGTCATTTCCACCTTAGGATTCACTTGCGTTTGACCTATTCCATCTAAGTAATATTCAATCGGATCTTCTACGGTGAGAATATTCCGCTTTTCCGTGTTCAACTTCGTTAAAACCGCATAGAGCGTTGTGGTCTTGCCACTTCCGGTTGGCCCTGTCACGAGGACAATCCCGTGTGGCTGTTCAACGATATTCTCTACCAACTTTAAAATATCCGGCGCCATGCCGAGTACACTTAAGTCTATTTTCCCGGCTTGCTTATCCAAAAGCCGGAGAACAACCCGCTCCCCATGCCCGGATGGCATGGTTGATACCCGCACATCAACCGGCCTTCCCCCTATACGAACAGAAATACGGCCATCCTGGGGTAAGCGTTTCTCAGCAATATCTAAACTTGCCATTACTTTGATACGAGAGACAATGAGAGAAGCCAGAACACGCTTGGGTTCTAATACTACCCGCAATACACCATCTACCCGAAATCGCACGACTAACCGTTCTTCATAGGTTTCAATGTGGATGTCGGAAGCACCGAGTTTAATGGCCTCTGCCAAAAGGGCGTTGATGAGCCGGATGATGGGCGCATCGTCTTCTTTTTCAAGGAGATCCCCTGACGTCGGCAAGTCACTCACAATACGATGCAAGTCGATTTCCTCATGCAACTCCTGGATCATCTGCATAGTTTCGCCCGTATCACTTTCATAATGCTCTGCCAGGAGCAAGTTAAATTGCTCGTCTGGAATAGGGACAAGCGTAATAGGAAGACCCACCAAACGTTGAATTTCACTGATGACCTTCCTTGAAATCCCCGAACAATGTTTAACAATCACGTTCTCGCTATCAACCGCTTCAACAATAACTTTATTCTGTTTTGCAAACCCAAAGGGTAAACGAATGGGCGCTCGTTTTTCTTGAGGCGCCTCGGAGGGTGAAACCTCTTCTTCTGCTTCAGAAGGCAGTTCCACACTTCCCGTATTTTTAGGTGTTGCCTTTTCGTCCATTCATTTTTCCTATTTCCATTTCGTCGGATTCTGCGCTTACGCTTGAATCCGACCTACAAAACTCCGCACTCCGCACTCCCCACTCCGCATTCCTCCTACCCCCTCCCCTCAACCGGCGCGGGATGCGGGCCATACAAAGATTCATAGGAAGGCGGCAAACTAGAGGGCGCACCTAGTTCCGGAAGGAGTGGTGTTTCTTTATCAGGAAAAAGCGCTATTCCTTCTTTCCGCTTTTTAAGTTGCAACGCGCGAAGGTAATCGTACCGTTCTTTTGAAAGCCGTTTTTGTGCCTCTGACTCTCGAACGATAGACGGCCGGAGGAAAACCATTAGGTTCTTCACCCCGCGAGAATTATCGTTTGATTTAAATAAATGCCCTACAACAGGAATATCCCCCAACAAAGGAACTTTTTGAGCTTGATCTTTGTCTTCCTTGCTAATAAGCCCTCCCAACACAATAGTCTCACCATCTTCCACTAACACTGTGGTTTTTATAGACCTTTTTTTAGTTGGCCTGTCAACTAAATCTTCAACCTTCAAACCTAGACTATTTGATTGTTGGTCTATTTCTAACGTAATGGCTCCTCCTACATTGATATGAGGCTTGATTTTGAGCTCCACCCCAACATTTTTGCGGTCAACTTTATTATAAATAGTGCCTTGAGCACCGCTTGTAGAGGGTTGCACTTGTTCTGCAATCTTGAAGGGGACTTCCTCACCCACCATAATTTCAGCCTGAGCATTGTCCAAAGTCATTAGTGTTGGGGTTGATAAAATATTCGTTTGACTATCCGTATATAAAAATTGAACCAGTGCATCCCATGCAGAGTGCTTACGGACATCTCCCCCTGCCAAAGTACCTATCCCAGGATTTAAAGTCGAACCCACCACGGGAATAAAATTATCCGGTAAGTCCCTGATCGTTTTAACAACGCTATTGACTGTCGTGTTAAAAGTGCCCGCAATGCTCGACCCAAAATTGCTAAAAGCAAGAGAGCCAATCATGTTATTCCCTTTATACCCCCACTGTACGCCCAACTTACGAGCAAAGGTATCCTCTAACTCCACAATAATCGCTTCCACCAACACTTGTGCCCGTCGAATATCTAAGCGACTTATTACATCCTGAAAATTTCTCTGAACATCTGGCGGTGCGGTAATAACGAGTGCATTAGTCGCTTCATCGGCTTGGATATTCACGCTCTCACCCGCCCTTCCTCCTGCAAAACGACTGGGAGGCCCTTCTTCAGACTCTTCTGCCAGTTTCGTTTTAATGCCTTCTAGTACCTTTTTAAGATCAGCCGCCTTGGCATAATTTAAAAAAACCACATTCATATTCCCTGTGATTTTTCGAGGCGTATCGAGTTCTGCAATTAATTCTCGCATCCGTTTTCGTGCGCTTTCTTCCCCACTTACCAGAATGCTATTCGTGCGCGTGTCGGCAGCCAGACGGGTGGTTTTTGCGCCTTCTCTGCTTCGCTCAAACCGTTCCCCTTGTAAATTCTCCAGTAATTTGACCACCTCAGAAGCCGACGCATGCTGCAGAGCAATAATTTCTGTTCGAGCATCACTGGCTTTATCAATTTGCTTGATAATATTCACCAAACGGTCAATGTTATTGGCACGGTCCGAAATAATCACCACATTCGTCGGAGGATAAGCCGCCAAATGCCCGTAAGTTGGAATGAGTGGCCTTAAGATAGGGATCAACTGGTGCGCTGTCGTATTCTGAACTTGCATCACGCGGGTCACCATTTCATCGCCACGGCCTGCAATAGGCTTCTCGTCACTCCCTACCGGAATCGCCGCTTGTTTGCCCTGTGAATCCGGAACCACCTTCACAACATTTCCATTTTTAACCGCTGAAAATCCATGAACTTTTAAAATAGACAAAAAGACTTGATAAATTTCCCCCCCCGCCATGGGCTTGGATGAAATCACCGTGACTTTTCCTTTCACACGAGGGTCGATAATAAAGTTATACCCCGTAATATCTGCCACCTGGTTAACGAGCACTCGAATGTCAACTTCTTTAAGATTCAAGATTGTCTGATCAGGAGGGGGCGTCAAAGGCGCTTTTTCCTCTGCACTGAGGGGTAAAAAGATGCTCGGCAGAAACAACATCAATATTAAGGTTAGATTTTTCATAGACATTCCTATTATCAGTTAAATTATTCCTCTTCTTCCTCGTACTCATACTCCTCTTCATCTTCATCTTCCCATCCAGGGCTTGTACCCATAAACCGCCCTTCTCTTTCACCTTCTGCACCGGCTGGTTTGGGAGTTTCTGGAGATTCTAACCACAAAGTTTCAAGCCGTGCTCGGTACTCTAATAAAACACGGTCAGGGTATACGGCTCTTAATATTGCTGGGCCTGGCATCGTCGCCCCAACAACATAAAACCGATCCAATTTTTCTTTATCCGAAATGATGGCGCTCCCTTTTCCTTTTCCACCACTCGCTAATACCCCTTTTAAAACGAGTTGCAAAGCCGTAATCGGAATTTGCGAAGGATCGATTTCCTGCCCTGTTAATTTATCAATGGAAACCCCCGCTTTCCCAAAAAGATGCCAGTCAGCCAGTTGCTGGACTTCTACGGTTTCTTCTTCAGGAGCTTCGGGAGTGACTTCCGAAATGGGTGTGGGAGGAGGCAGATCTTCTTCTTTGACCAGTTTCTGCCAGTTTAAAAAAACTTGAATGGCAATAGCCAATAACCCGATAAGTGCTAAAAGTGTAACCCCCCTCGAGATCACACGCGCAGGGTTTCTCTGATACAGTTGGGTAATGGCATTACGCATCCCTGAGAACAGCATGGGTTAACTCCTTTTAACAGGATGCCAGCCACGGTGCAAGCTTAGGCCGGCCTACATTTTTCCCTAATCCCTAATCCCTAATCCCTAATCCCTAATCCCTAATCCCTAATCCCTAATCCGAATAATGTTTTTCCTTGGTTTCTTGAGCTTCTTTGGCTTCAGTGGAGAGCGTTGCTGTGGGTCTTGCGAGCAATCTTTGAATACCTATGGGGTTCCCCGTCTCCTCGCAATATCCATACGTTCCATTTTCGATCCTCTGTAAGGACGTGTCAATCTTGGGTAATAACTTAGATTCTCGCTCTATGATTCGAAGTTTGATGTGACATTCATCCTCTAAGGCGGCTTGGTCGAGGGTATCTGCTTCTACTTTTTCTTCTGCCAGCTCTTGTCTCAGCTGGTCAATGTGAGCTTGTGTTTTTTCTTTTAAGATCAAGAGATGTTGTTTGAAAAAATCTAACTGTTCCTTGTTCATGTAATTCTTCTTAGGCGCTCTCAAGAGTTCCTTTACGGTGAGCATAGGGCGTCTCCTTTTCCTTAAGATTTTATGTGGCACAGGTTCCTTCACTTCTTTGGGAAGTATAGCAATAAAAATAAAAGCCAACAGGATGAGTTGACCGATAAGCCGGGTTCTGTCATGAACAGCCATTTCTCTTGGGTTTGTGTCACCACAAACTTCTAGCGATCTACCCAGATGAGGTGCGAGCAGCACTTGAGTTCATCTCTATTTGATCTTGCTCCAGGTGGGGTTTGCCTTGCCACATGTGTTACCACATGCGCGGTGTGCTCTTACCACACCTTTTCACCCTTACCCATTTTAGGACTTTCATCCCTAACAGGCGGTTTATTTTCTGTGGCACTTTCCATAAGCTCACGCTTTCCAGGCGTTACCTGGCACCTTGCTCTTGGAGCCCGGACTTTCCTCAACTTAGAATTGAAATTTGATCTGGTGGACCGCTCGCTACGCTCGCTTTGTCCACCCTACAAATTAAGTTTAAGTTGCGGCTGTTTGGTCAACTCAAGCGTCAGCTTACACTGAAAAGCATTTTGGAAACAAGTTTGAGTTGGTGGACTGCTCGCTCTCGCTCGCTTTGTCCACCCTACAAAACTCATTTAAGCATTTCAAGAAACTCCGCCTCTCCTAAAATTTTGACCCCTAACTCTTTAGCCTTTTCTAATTTAGATCCCGGGTTTTCTCCAACCACAACATAACTGGTTTTGCGAGATACCGTCTCTCCTACCCGCGCGCCCCGCCCCTCAAGTTCAGCTTTTGCCTCACCTCGTGTCATGGAAGAAAGAACGCCCGTCAAAACAAATTGCTTTCCCGAAAGAGAAGAAGACTGAAGATCATGAGGCACATTAGCCCAAGAAACACCCGCAGCCAAAAGTGCATGAATCACTCGACGATTCTGAGGTTGTTCAAAAAAGCTAAGAATAGTTTCGCCCATTACAGTGCCAACATCTGAAATGGTTTGAAGCGTTTCAAAACGAGCCGCCATCAAATCATCTAATGACTTGAAATGACTCGCAAGTTTTTTGGCCATGGCTTCTCCGACTTCTCGAATACCGAGAGCATACAAAAACCGAGCGAAGGTCGTCTCCTTACTTTTTTCAATCGCAGCGAGCAAATTGATCGCGGACTTCTCCCCCATTCGAGGAGAAGCGACCACCTCAGCATGCGTGAGTGTATAAAGATCTGCAGCACTTTTGAGTAAGCCAGAAGACACCATCTCCCCGATTCGTTTCTTACCCAACCCAGTAATACTCATGGCATCTCGAGAAGCAAAATGCACAAGGGAGGCTGTGAGTTGTGCAGGGCAAGAGAGGCCTCCCATGCATCGGGCAATGGCGTCCCCCACGGGTTTAACCACATCTGCTTGGCAGATAGGACACCTAAGAGGGAGTTCTACGATCCCCGTATGGGAAGGTCGCATTTCTACAATGACTTTTACGACTTGAGGAATAACATCCCCTGCCCGTCGAATGATAACCCTATCCCCCACTCGAACATCCAGACGGCGAACTTCATCCATATTATGAAGGGTGGCATTCCCGACCGTAACGCCCCCCACGAAAACAGGTTTTAAATGCGCCACAGGCGTCAGCGCTCCAGTTCTCCCGACTTGAAAAGTAATGGCGAGAACTTGAGTCATCTCCTCTTGTGCTGGGAATTTATAAGCGATAGCCCAACGAGGGGATTTAGAAATGGCTCCCAGGCGCTCTTGATAATCCAGCCGGTTTACTTTGATAACCATTCCGTCCATTTCAAAGGGAAGTTCGCTTCGTCTCGCCCTAAGCCCATCGTAAAGTTCAAAACACTCATTTATGCTTGAAGCGACTTTCCTTTCCGGAATAACCGAACATCCCCACTCCGCAAGCTTGTCAAGAAGGAGCGCCATGGTTTGTGGGGTTTGAAAGCCACGCGTACCCCCTATTCCATAACAGAGCATGCTGAGGGAGCGCTCCGCCGTCACTTTGGGATCGAGTTGCCGTAAACTGCCTGCTGCCGCATTTCTGGGATTAACAAAACATTTTCCCCCTTTTTTTTGAAGCGCCTCATTCAAAACTTCGAAACGCTTTTTGGGCATATAGATTTCACCCCGAACTTCTAAAAAAGACGGGAGAGAACCCGATAGTTTTAAAGGAATAGTCGGGATCGTCTTTGCATTCTGCGTAATATCTTCTCCTAGAAAGCCATCTCCTCGCGTCGCCGCTTTTGTCAGAACGCCTTCTTCATACGTTAAATTAACGGCAATTCCATCGAGTTTGGGTTCACACTCGTATTCTAAGGGAAGGGTTGTTTCCAAGCGTTCTCGTACACGCCCATCAAAATCTAATAAGTCCTGGCGAGAAAAAGCATTCTCCAGTGAAAGCATGGGCGTTTGATGGGCACTCTTGGCAAAGGTAGCCAGCGGCGAGCCTCCCACCCGCTTTGTAGGAGAATCCGGCGTCGCATATTCTGGGTGTTCTTCTTCAAGAGCGATGAGCGCCTGCATCAACCGGTCATATTCGGCATCCGGTACTTTAGGCGCATCACGAACATAATACGCCTCATCGTATTCTTTAAGCGTCCTACGAAGAATTTCTATTCTTTTTTGAATGGCTTGTGAAGGATCTTTCTTAGACATTATCGGCAATGGTGTAGAAGCGCACCCTACAAAGACTAAAACTGACGGAGGTTAGTATTTCTTCTGGGTGGGGATGTCAACTTCACCGAGAGCGATTCTAGCAGATTTCGATAACAATGTGAGCAGTTATTACCATTGCTGGCGATAAAAAATATCGCTATTATCGGATATTGACTTTTTCGATAATAGTAGTTATGCTGTAAGCATAATCAAATAGAGGCCAGTGACATGGATATACAACAGTCCCCCGCAGGACAAATCGTTAAATCACCCAGGGGGTATAATGCCTTTGTGCCCCATGGTTTGCCACCTAAACTTGAGTGGGATAATGCGGTGGTTAATAGCCTATCTCGCGCTGATTTCTTGCTTGGAAAGTTAGCGCGCGAAGGTAGTCAGTTGCCCAATCCTCACCTTTTGATGCGCCCATTCATTACCCGAGAGGCGGTACTGTCCAGCAAGATCGAAGGCACCCAAGCAACCCTGGGGGAAATCTTAGCCGCCAACGCTGGGGCCCATGTAAAACAAAATCCTGACGATCTCCAAGAAGTGCAAAACTATATCAAGGCGCTTGATTATGGGCTAGCGCGGTTAGCAGAGCTTCCATTATCGCTACGCCTTATCAAAGAAATTCATGAGCACTTAATGCAAGCGGTTAGGGGTTCTCATGCCACACCAGGGGAATTTAGGCGCAGTCAGAATTGGATTGGATCTCCAGGATGTACGCTGAATACAGCGAAGTTTGTGCCGCCACCCCATGAAAATTTAATGGATTGCTTGGGAGAGCTTGAAAATTTTTTACACGATAGATCATTACCACCATTGATCCATATAGCGCTTTGTCATTATCAATTTGAAGCCATCCATCCCTTTTTAGATGGAAATGGGCGCGTTGGGCGACTGCTGATTATGTTGTTGCTGGTTGAACAAAGAATGCTGCCTTCGCCTTTACTCTATTTATCTGCATTTTTTGAAGCGACACGCGATGAATATTATAAACAGCTTTATAATGTCAGCTCAAAAGGCACATGGCATGAGTGGCTCATTTATTTTCTCAATGGCGTTGCCGTGCAATCTGAAGATGTTTTATCGCGTGCTGAACGTATCAATGAATTATTAAATCAATGGAAAATTGCCGTTGCAAGCGGTGGCTCCCAAGTCCCTGTGAACATGGTTCAGCATTTTGCTGTGAATCCTTATTTCACCACCAATAAAATTTCTGAAGACCTGGGTATTGCTTATAGTACCGCCCAGAGAGGCGTTCAAAAACTTGAGGCTGCGGGCATTATAAAAAAGACGAATGATAATAAGCGGGGCAAAGTCTACTGTGCTACAGAAATATTAAACATTCTAGAAGAACCTACGAAAATCAGGGCGGATGTTTATGAATAATCCTTGAAAAATCACACCCAAAAAGTTCGAGCGCCGTAGGCTGGCGGAGAGGGAGGGATTCGAACCCTCGGTACGTTTTTAGCGTACACACACTTTCCAGGCGTGCTCCTTCAGCCACTCGGACACCTCTCCTATTGTTTCAAATGCTCCCCCTTACCCCCGATAAACACATCCCGACGTACACGTCTCCTGAACTTCGATCTCGCACAAATGGGGACAATGGGGTTTCAAATGCTGCCAAATCCACTCAGCAATACGTTCACTCGTGGGATTGGCGAGCCCCGGAACTTCATTTAAATACCGATGGTCCAGCGCCTCTTGTATGGGTAAAAATACGCGCTCGATGTCTGCAAAATCCGTAACCCATCCTTCTTTCCTATCTATCTCGCCTTCAAACATGAGGCAAAGATGAAAAGAATGCCCATGAAGCCTTCCACATTTATGCCCATCGGGAACACGGGGCAGACGATGAGCCGCTTCAAAAGTAAACTTTTTGTAGATTTTGATGGACATCGTGGAAATAGGAATATTATCATTGGCGCTTGTGATGTGGAAAGATTTTTGGACGGCTATCGCATTGGTGCTCATCATCGAAGGCATCCTTCCTTTTTTATCCCCTCAAAGGTGGCAAAAAACTTTAGCACTCATGGTTGAAAAAAATCCTCGTTTCGTGCGCACGCTGGGACTTCTCAGTATGGGTGCAGGTGCGCTCCTCTTATTTTGGATCCGACACTAAATATGGCGAAACTTGCGCGCCACCCCTGGCTACTTCCAGAAGGTATTCAAGAACTCCTTCCCCCTTATGCTTTGCACTGTGAAAAAATTCGAAGGAAACTTTTAGACACGTATCACTCTTTTGGATATGAACTCGTCCAGATGCCCCTTTTAGAACAATGGGATGCCCTCCTTGTTGGATGCGGTAGAGATTTAGAACAAGAAACTTTCAAGCTGATCGACCCTGCAACCGGCGAGTGGCTAGGGCTGCCCGCAGACATCACCCCACAGATCTCACGCCTGGATGCTCGAGATACGGAAGCAACTGGAATTGCTCGATATTGTTACTGTAGCCCCGTTTTACGAACACGCTTACACGCCAACACATCTTGCAGAAATCTGCACCAATTAGGATTGGAACTTTACGGCCACCCAGGTATTGAAAGTGACCAAGAAGTCCTTTCTCTCCTAATTGAAAGTCTCCAATTAAGTGGCATAAAAAATCCTTGCATTGATTTAGGCCACGTTGGGATCATCCAAAATCTTCTCACCGCCTGCCACTTCCGAGAAGAAGAAGAAAACACCCTCTTAGACTGCCTTGCTCGAAAAATGGAAGGGGAAATGAAATCACTCTTGGCGCAAAAGTCAATTCCATCCACCATAAAAACACTATTGCTGACACTTCCCAGCGCTTTGGGTGACGCGTCCATGCTTGCTAAAATCAAGCCTCAGTTTGACAACGCAGCTTCCCCCCCTCCTATGAGAAAAGCTTTTCAAGATTTGCATATCATCGCCCTCTATCTAGAAAAACACCACCCAAAAACGCAAGTTTTTTTTGATCTCTCTGAACTCCGGGGATATCACTATCACACGGGATTAGTTTTTGCAGCCTATGTGCCAGGAGGAGGACACGCCATCGCCTATGGAGGACGTTATGACAATATCGGAGAGGCTTTTGGCCGAAAACGTCCGGCTACCGGCTTCTCTATTAATCTGACCGCCCTCTTAGAACACCTTCCTTCCTCACCTATCCCGATGGGTATTCTGGCTTTGTATTCTCCTCGCCCTGACTTTTTACAGGCGCTTCAGGCGTTACGTCAAAAAGGAGAAAGGGTTGTCACTATTTATAATAACAATAACACCGAGGAAACGGATTTTACTCAAACTCATTGCGACCGCGAATTACTATGGCAGAATGGGGAATGGAAAGTGGTTCCTTCTTCAAATCTCATGTAGGGTGCGCTTCTAGCACCATTCTAGAAGGCCAATTTGAAAAACGGTGCTAGAAGCGCACCCTACAAGGTAAATCTATGGCTCGTTACATCATTGTATTAGGAACCCAGTGGGGAGACGAAGGAAAAGGCAAAATCGTTGATCTGCTCACCGAAAAAGCCTCTGCAGTTGTTCGGTTTCAAGGCGGGCACAATGCAGGACACACCCTTGTCGTTTCCGGTAAAAAAACCGTATTGCATCTTATTCCTGCAGGCATTTTGCATCCTCACGTACACTGTTTCATTGGCTCTGGCGTTGTCCTTTCCCCAACCGCTCTCCTCGAAGAAATCACATTTCTCGAACAAAATGGTGTTACCGTTCGAGAAAGGTTACACATTAGCGCTGCCTGTCCTTTAATTTTTCCTTATCATATTGCACTCGATAAAGCCCAAGAAATGGCTCTTGGAAAAGGTGCACTGGGAACCACCCATCGTGGGATAGGGCCCGCTTATGTTGATAAGGTAGCCAGAAGAGGGCTACGCCTCTCGGATGCGCATAACAAAAAGAACTTTATTAAACAGCTGACGCAGGTATTGGACACCCACAACTTTATTCTTAAACACTACTACAAGGCTCCCCCCTTTACGGTAGACCAAGTCATGGACGCTGTGTTTCCGGCACTTCTTGAAGTACTTCCTTTAGCAACGGATATTCCTCTTCGTTTAAATCAGTTGCGCCTGCAAAATCGCTCTATTGTATTTGAAGGTGCACAAGGGGCCCTCCTCGATATTGATCACGGCACCTACCCTTACGTCACCGCCTCCAACACAACAGGAGGTGCGGCGGCAACAGGAAGTGGCTTCGGTCTCCTTTACTTTGATTGTGTTTTGGGGGTTACCAAAGCCTATACCACGCGTGTGGGCGATGGCCCTTTTCCTACAGAATGTCAGGATGAAACCGGTCGCTTTTTAGTAGCACGGGGCCAAGAATTTGGCGCCACAACGGGCCGACAAAGGCGATGTGGTTGGCTCGATCTTGCCTCCCTCAAGCGCGCTATTTTTATGAATAGTTTGACGGCTCTTGCGCTCACCAAACTGGATGTTCTGGATGAGCTCTCCACTATTGCCCTCTGTGTGGACTACCACAATGAAAAACCCGTTTATGAGAATTTACCTGGCTGGAAAATATCCACCATCGGCATTCGAGAGTTTTCAAAACTTCCACCTAATGCCATCGCCTATATTCGACGTATTGAACAGCTCACCGGCCTTCCCATAACGATTATTTCAACCGGCCCCTCTAGAGAAGATACGATTCTCATCACCCATCCGGTTGAGTAAATTAAAAAGTTGAAAAAAACATAACCAGGGTTATGAAATGCACATAGATGATCTGCTCGGGTTTAATTTTCATTGGCAAAGCGGTGGTATCAAACCCTCCTCATATTGGGTTTCCCGCTGTTTTGGCTGTAGATAAGCATGCTCAAATTTTGGTGCCGAGGAGAGGACTCGAACCTCCACAGGGTTGCCCCCACAAGTACCTGAAACTTGCGTGTCTGCCAGTTCCACCACCTCGGCTAGATATGAGGGTCATTATGCCGTATTCCGCACTCCGCATTCCACTTTATGGTGGACCGCTCGCAAAAAGCGCTCGCGCAAGTCCACCCTAACTCCGCACTTGAAGCAGCCCTCTTCCCCTCATTTCGTAAATCCAAATATTATCTCGCGTATACCAATCTCCAAGCACAATACGCTGTCCTAACCTTTCCTTAACCTGTACCTCATGAATGCGAGGGCGATGGGTGTGGCCGTGTATCAAACATCGCGCTTTATGATGCAAAAGCACATTCTGTACCGCGTCTAGAGACACATCTAATAGAAGATCTGCCTTCACAGTAGAACGGCCTTGACTCACAGAACGTAAATAGCGTGCCAGAAACCGTCTAAAAAAAAGCGGTAAAAAACTCAATAGTTTATTCACCCAGGGCTTTCGTATTTTACTTCGAAATTGTTGGTATTCCTTATCGAAACTACATAATGAGTCGCCATGCATGAGCACCACAGGTTCGCCTCGCTCGGAGATAACCCATGGATCTGGAATAAGCCGACACCCCGTCATGGATTCAAACCGAGAGCCCAATAAGAAATCATGATTGCCATGCATAACAAAAACAGAAACACGCCCTTCAGTTAGCTTTTTTAAAGCCATTAAAATAGTCTGATGCAAGTCCGATAAGTCATCATCCCCCACCCAGATATCAAACATATCCCCTAGAATATAAACTGCGGATGCTTCTCGTGCCTCTTTCTCACAAAACTCTAAAAATATCTGTACCATCTCTGGCCTTTGGGGAGATAAATGAAGGTCAGAAATAAATAAAATGGGTTTATCGGTTTTTAATATTGTGTAATCCATTGCACCTTTTTCCTGTTCCGAGGTAGAATTCTTTATAC